>CAYSNK010000001.1:0-13825 GCA_964432375.1 uncultured Oscillospiraceae bacterium
CCTCCGTACCTATATCAGTCAGCAGGCCCTTTAACTCCGGATAGGGCATGGAATAGCGCTGGGACAGATAGCGGAGGGAGGCGCCTAATTCACCATCCGGGCCGCCATATTGGGAAATAATCTGCGCCGCCAGGGTGGGATTTGCGTGTTTGATCCTAACGGGATACTCCAGCCGTTTTTCATAATGGAACATCAGGCTTTCCCTCCTTCCCAGGGCCAGGGATCATTCAACCAGGTGTAGTAGCTGTCATTTGCTGCGTCTACCTGCATCAGCGGGCCATACTTTGCCGTATAGGTTCTGCGGCCTTCCTCCAGCAGCCTCGCGTAGGTTTGGTAGAGGGCAAATGCCTCGGCGTCCTCCGCGTGTGTATCCAGATAAAGCCCCAGCTCCGTGATGACAAAGCCCAGCGCCTGCAGCTCGGCCAGCGGCGTATTGATGACGTCCGTGGCCTCGGTTTTGATTCGGAACGGGAGATCCAATCCCGGGAAAAGAGTACCGGCGCTGAGCGCGTCCATCTTCCCGTACTGCTCGGAATTTTCGCTTTGAAAGGGGACAAAGGGCACAGCCAGGGGCGCGCAAGCCGGCAGGGAGCCCTGCCGGTCATTTTCACAGGCAGGGGAGAGGCTGGGTCCCTTTGCGCAGGGCCCTTGGCTGCTGTGAACGATGCTTGTCTGCAACTGACATTCCTCCTTAATCGCTTGATTCGAGGGTGGAACCTCTGCTTCAGTTTATGTCAGCTTCCGACAAAGGTGCGGGCAGGAATTCAGCGGTTCCTTAGGGAAGATCCTCCTTTTTCAGCTTGGCCAGCGGGTTTGCCAGGGAAGCTGTGCGCAGCCCCTCGTTATCAATGTGGGTATAGATTTGCGTGGTATTCAGGTTAGCGTGGCCGAGGACCTCCTGGAGCGTGCGGATATCCACCCCGTTTTGCAGCATCAGGGTTGCGGCGGTATGGCGCAGCTTGTGAGGGGAGTAGAGCTTTGGGTCTAAGCCGCTTTTCATCAGGTACTTATCGAGCATATCCTGAACGGCATCAACGCTCATCCTTGAGGACTTTTGCGTCAAGAATAGGGCATTTTTGTCCTTTTGAGGGACAGATTTGTCATTTCTTACCGGCAAATAGTCCCGAATCGCCCGCTGGCAGGCTTCGTTCAGATAGACCATGCGCTCCTTGCCGCCCTTGCCCCGGAGCCGAAGGGTTTCTCCCTGGATATCCGGGAGGTTGATGCCGACCAGTTCCGACACCCGCATCCCGCAGTTTAAAAAGAGGATCAGGATGCAGTAATCCCGCTCCGCGTGCCGCCCGCTGACCGAGGACAGCAGGCGATAACATTCTTCAACGGTCAGATAGTGCGGGAGGGTTTTTTTCAAACGCGGCGTGGGAACCCCGTCGGTGGGATTCACGGTGAGAACTTCCTTGTCAACCACGAGGAATTTAAAAAACGCCCGCAGCGTTGACAGCTTGCGCGAGAGGCTGGAAGCCGACATCCCGACGCTGCCGTCGCTGTTCAGCACACGATCCCGGCGCATATAGTCCAGATAGTCATAAATGTCCAGGCGGGAAATATCCCGGATAAAGTCCAAACGAATGTCTTTAATCGGAATTTCCTCAAAGGGAACGTCCGCGTCAACAGCTTGCTTCTGGATTTTCATAAACCGGAAAAAGACGCGGAGATCTAAATAGTATTCATCAATCGTATTGATGGAATAATTCTGCGTTTCATAGAAATTCAGAAATTCCCGCACCAATTCAGGCGCTTCCTGGCGGTAATTCAGCATAGCTCGAAATTCTCCCCCCTCGAAACCCGGCAAAACTTTCATTTTGCCGGGTTTTATTTGATCTCATTTTACCCCCGCTTTGAAGAATTGTCAACTCCCCTTTTCGGCTTTTCACAAAAAAAGCCGCCGTCATACCGACAGCGGCGCGACTTGATCAGAGGTCCCTCAATCCATGTGATTTATCATGCTCGCCAGATACCCGGCCCCAAAGCCGTTGTCAATGTTGACAACGCTGACCCCGCTGGCGCAGGAATTCAGCATTGCCAGCAGCGCCGACAGCCCTCCAAAGGACGCCCCGTAGCCGACGCTGGTGGGCACCGCGATTACCGGACAGTCTGCCATGCCTCCAATGACGCTGGCCAAGGCGCCCTCCATACCGGCAATCGCAATAATCACCCGGGCGGACATCAGATCTTCCGTATGATCCAGCAGCCTGTGAAGTCCGGCCACGCCGACATCGTATAGTCGGCTCACCCGGTTCCCCAGCGCCTCCGCTGTCAGGGCGGCCTCTTCCGCGACGGGAATGTCGCTTGTTCCGCCTGTGGCAACAAGGATGGTTCCCCTGCCGTCCGCTTCCGGAACCGGGCCGATGACACCAACCCTGCTCAACGCATCATAGCGAAACCCCTGGACGGTCTGGAGCAGTTCAGCGGCCTCCGGCGACATTCTGGTAATTAAAACCGGCCTCTGACCGCGCTCCAGCATGGCCCGTGCGATCTGCCGGATTTGCTCCGGCGTCTTACCGGCCCCGTAAATCACCTCTGCAATTCCCTGACGCAGAGCGCGGTGATGATCCGGCTTTGCAAAGCCAAGCTCCTGATATGGCGCTTCCCGCAATTTTAACAGAGCCTGCTCCACGGAGGCAGTGCCTTCCGCCACCTGCTGAAGCAGGACCCTGAGTTCTCTTTGTTCCATTCGCTGTCTCTCCCCTGTTCCATGGGTTCCGTTATTTTCTCCGTTTTGCCACCCGGCGTCCGCGATAACGCCGCCTGCGGTGTATCAGCCAGCAAATCAGAATCACGATGAGCGCGGCAGCCAAAATAAGCAGGCAAACCAAACCCAGAGGCGTATGCTCGGGCTCAGCGGGCTGGCTTTCCGCCATTGTGCCTCCTCCGTCTGTTTCCGCAGCCGGGGTTTCCGCTTGGAAAATGTCAGCCCCGTTTCCGGCAATCAGATCAACCGTTGCACAGGTCTGGCCCTGATAGCTGATGGTCATAGAGCCCAGCACCGCCCCCGCCTGAACCGGAGCCTCCAGGCTTTCGGGAAGCGTGAACTCCCGCTCAAAGCTGGCAGCCGTAAGCCCGTTTACAAGTCCGTAGGTGACGGTTTCCGCCGGTACAACAGATACGGTGGCCTCCTCCGCCCCTCCGGAGACCGGCAGCTCCGCAACCGTTTCCGCAGGAGATACCAATTCCAGGTATTGGAAACTATTCAGGCCGTATTCCAGCAGCCGCTTGCTTTCCACATATACCATGCGGGTGGTGGTTCCGTCTGCGTTCTGAAGGAGCTCCGCCCCCAGCACCACGGCAAGGACCCTCCGTCCATCCTTTTCCGCCGCAGAAACCAGGCAATACCCCGCGGCGTTCGTTGTCCCTGTTTTGACGCCCACGGCGTATTCATAGGAATACACGCTGTTTCGCTCCGGCAGCAGCAGATTGGAATTGACAAGGCTGCGGGCCTCGCTCAAATTGGTGGCAGGAACGGTATAGGTGGTCGTTCCCACCAGGGTGCGGAACAGCTCGTGCTTCCAGGCTTCCCTCGTAATGACGCCCAAATCCCTGGCCGTTGTGTAGTGCTCCTCGTTGTGCAGGCCGTGCGGATTGCAGAAATGGGTTCCTGAGCAGCCGAGCTCCTCGGCGCGCTCATTCATGCGGACGACAAAAGCGTCAATGGAGCCGGAAACCGCCACTGCCAGAATATTCCCTGCTTCATTGGCCGAGGCCAGCATCAGGCAGTACAGAACATTTTCCAGCGAGATTTCCTCTCCCGTGGCCAGATTCGCGGTGGAGCTGTCCGGCGTCATGCCGGCATTGTGGGAATCTTCCACAGTGATGATCTGATCCAGGGACAGGGCTCCCTCCTCGATGGCCTCGATGGTCAGCAGGCAGGTCATGATTTTTGTGCAGCTGGCGGGATAGGCCCGCTCCTCCGCGTTTTGCTCGTACAGGACATCTCCTGTATCAATGTCGATCAGAATGGCGGCTTTTGCGGCAATGTCCTCAAGGGAATCCGGCTCCGGGCCGTAAAGGACTGCGGCGCTGGCCCAGGTGAGGGAAAGGGAACCCATCAGCAGCAAGGCGATCAGGCACCTGATTCCATGGATGATCTTCTTCATTCTCGGCTCCTTTCCTCACTCCGATGGACTGCTTTTTTTATCCCGCTTCGCAGCAGCTTGGCCTGTGGAAATTCCTCCGCTGAACAGCCACGCCGAAAAAGCGCCCGGTCTACCAGTGGGATCAGGGATTCCAGTGCGGCGGAGCAGTTCTGCCGCCCCGGGCAGGCATCCAGAAGGCGAGTGAGAAAAACCCTTGGGGTCTCCCCTGCCCGCCTTTTCCAGGCGGTGCGCCTGCAAACGCGTTCCAAATAGTAATAAGTTCCGGTTACGGTGTTCCGCCGCTTCCAAAGCAGGCAGCGGAAGCGAACCCGGGACAGGATTCCGGCAATCAGTCTTTGAAGGGCCGCCGCGAAGGACGGGCGCTTTCTCTTTTCGGCCCGCTTTCGGCCGGGGAGGACCTTCTGACGGCCAAGCCGCTGCCTGCCAAAAACGATAATTGCCGCAATCGCCGCCGCAGCTATCAGCACAGCCAGAGCAACCGCCAGAATGACGCCAATCATGGGGTTCGAGGAATCAGACTCGCTGAAATTCATGGCTCCCCCTTCGCCGGTTTCAAGCTCCAGAGTTTCATAGGACTCCGGCTGGATAAAGGAGGAAAGAAACAGCATCAGGCGCTGCACTCCGCCGCCAATCAGCTTGAGGATCGCCATAAGCCCGCTCCAGGCCGCAACGACCCCCTGACCGGCGGGGGCTGCGAGAAACGCAATCAGCACCCAAAGGACACCGCCCATCAGAGAAAACGCCAGGAGAAGAAGCATCCATTCCCGGAAGCCAAGAATTTGATCCATCCGATGGGCGATCACAGCCAGCAGGGAGGCCACGGCACCGAGGGCAGCCGGGATCGACCAAATCATGGCGTTGCCCAGGGCGGCCCATATACCGATAAAAATTGCCAAGGTGAAAACGCTGACCTCCATCCACAGGATTGCCCCGTTGAGCCGGGGAGGATTCAGATTCAGCTGCGCCCCCCGGATGGTGGATACTATTGTAAGGATTCCCACAGGAATGATTCCCCCGCACTGAGACCAACCGCACACAGCTTGAACCGAGCCAATCATCAGGAGGGCGAGTGCCGCGTTCATCGCAACCATGCTGAGGATCGTGCGATCCCGGCTTAAAAAAAGGCGGTTCGCCACATAGACCAAGGGGCCGAATATCAGGAGCACCCCGGGGAAATAGCCCGCAGGGGGCTGGCCCCCACTGATCAGGATATAGGACAGGGCGCACAGCACCCCTCCCAGGGAAATCTGCATCAGGAAGGCCGGGATCGAGTACCGTTCGTTCATAGGGCCCCTCCCTCCCGCAGCTTCGCCAGGCATACAAGCTCAAACTCCCCGTAGGGTTTTGGTTCCTCTGAGGTCAGGATCGTGGTGCAGGAGGGATCCAGCCCCTTCAGGAGAGCAGCGTTTTCCAATGCGGCGGTACTGTATGCGATATAATAGAATCGGCCCACACGCTGGCTCCCCTCAAGAATCGCGGCGCGATTGAACGCGGCGGCCCGGGGCAGCGCATTTCCATGCTCGTCCTTGCGAGGGGCTTCCGGCTCATAGCCGGCCAATGCGCAGAGCATTTCCTCCGTATTCCCTGCCCCAAACAGGCTGACAGCCCCGGCCTTGCGGCCCCGGGGCAGGCACAGGGCGCACTCCACACGCTCCTCCTCCAGGCAAACCAGCTCGGAGGCCAGAATGCTCAGGGCCTCCTCCATCGCCGCCCAGTGGGGTTCCTTCCCGCCAAAGCTCTCCCCGTCAAAGAGAAAGCAGACGCTTCTGGGCAGCACGTCCTCATAGACGTTGACGGTCAGGGGCATTCCTCTGGCTACCATGCGCCAGTTGATCCGCCTGACAGAATCCGTGGTTTCGTAGTCTCTGGTGGAGCGGATCACAGTGGGATCCTCCATGACGCCCCGGGCGCCGGTGTCCGCATTCCAATGGCTGCGCAGGAACAGCTCCGGCGAAACATCCACCCGCTCCGGGTAAACCGCCATCTGCCGGGGCCTTGCGCCTGACAGCTTATGTTCCACCTGGGCCAGGCCAAACCCGTCCCCGGTTCGCAGCCGCCAGCCATCGGTGGAATAGATCCCCCGGCGGTTTGCGTTCCAAAGGAGCGGGATGTGCCGCTCCTCATACCAAAGGAAGCTGGAAAGACGCATCTCCCCCACCCGTTCTAAGGAAGCCTCCCCCTCGGTCAAAGCGGGACACTCCCATTCCTCCGGGGCGCGCATCCGCTCGGGAGTGACGCAAAGGCGCTTATCCAGAGGGAAAAACAGCTCCGCCCAGAGAATCGGGAGCATTTTCTCGTTCCTTACCGTTAAATCAAACTGAAATATTTCCCCCGGGAAGGCCCCGGCTGAACCGCCGGAAAGCTCAATGCTCAGCTTTCGGGCGGACAGAACCGCCCACAGGCGGGAGATCCCCCCCAACAGGAAATAAAACAGCAGAACGGAGGCCAGGTATTTCATCCCCCACAGGGCAGTCAACGCCCCGAGAATCAGGCAGCCCGCCAGCACCGGAAGGGACACCAGATAACTGGAATGATTCCGAACCAGCTTACTTTTCATGGATTACGGTCTCCGCCGCAGGAGAAGCCTGCACCCTGTTTAAAACCTCGTCCAGAATCGCGGCGGCGGAGGTGCCGGACAGCCGGGAATCGCTCTTTAAGAGAAGCCGGTGCTCCAGAACGGGATGCGCCAGGGTCTGGACATCGTCCGGCGTCACAAAGTCCCTGTCTGCCATGGCAGCCCAGGCTTTTGCGGCCCTGTACAGACTGCGGGTAGCCCGAGGGCCCGCGCCCATCTTCAGCTGCGGATGCCGGCGGGTTTCATTGGCCAGGGCAATCATGTAATCGGCAACGGCGTCAGAGACATACACCTTCTCCACTTCCCTCCGGGCCTCCATCAGCTCCCGGGCGCTGGTGACTGCCCGCACGTCCCCGAGGGGGATTTCATCGCCCAGTCTGCGGAGCATTTCCCGCTCCTCCCGGGGCTTGGGGTAACCCATGCTCATGCGCAGCATAAAGCGGTCCATCTGGGCTGCTGGCAGGCGAAAGGTGCTTTCCGACTCAACCGGGTTTTGCGTGGCCAGAACCAGGAATGGCTCCGGCAGGGGGATTCTCTGCCCGTCAATCGAAACCTGATGCTCCTCCATGGCCTCCAGGAGGGCGGACTGAGTGCGGGGAATTGCGCGGTTAATCTCATCGGCCAGCAGCAGATTCGTCATCACCGGGCCCTGACGCAGTTCAAACTCCCCGGTTTTCTGATTGAAAACCTGCATCCCCAGAATATCACTGGGCAGCAAATCCGGGACGAACTGAATCCGGCCAAACCCGCAGCCGAGGGCGCTTGAAATGGCCTTGACCAGGGTGGTTTTCCCAACGCCGGGAAAATCGTCCAGGAGGATGTGGCCGCCCGCCAGGACAGCCATAATAATCAGCCGGATTCGGTCGCCTTTTCCGATGATGATCTTTTCCGTTTCCCTTTGAATGTCCCCCGCCAGCTTGCTGATTTCCATGCCGATATCTCCTTTATGCGTTCCTTTCATTCATGGGGAAGCTCTGAATCAATCGGCAAAGGCGGCTTGCGGGAGCTTTTGCGTCCGTTCAGAGGTTCCTAAAATAAGGATAACCCTTTGTTGCCCGCTGTGCAAGGCATATTTGTAAATTTTCCGCAAAAAAGAGCGGCCATGAAAATCCAAGAAGATTCATGGCCGCTTTCCAGATAGCTTTATTTCATCACTTTCCCCGCCTGCCGGAGCCTTTGGTTTTATGAACGCCCGGCTGTTCCGCCGGCCTCGGACATGGAGGCCATCCTGATTTTGATATAGCTTTCCAGAATATCCACTGTGCTTGCCACATCCAGCCCGGTGCGGTCAATGCAGAGGTCATAGCTCTTCCGATCCCCCCACCTGCTGTCCGTCGTATAGAAATTGTAGTAGGTGGCGCGATATTTGTCCATTTTCAGCACAAAGCGTTTCGCGTCCGACTCCAGCAGATGCTCCCGCTCCATGGCGGTTTTGATCCGGTGCTCCAGGGAGGCGCTGATAAAGATATTGATGGTGGGGGTATAGTCCTTCAAAACCGCGTTGGAGCATCTGCCCACAATCACCGCGCTTTCCCGGTCGGCGATGGTTTTGATAATGCTGGACTGAATGAGGAACATTCTGTCGTTCATGCTGATGCCATACTCCCGGCCCGCGCCGCTGGTGTTCAGGGCAAAGCCAAAGGTGCTGGTGGCGACTTTTTCGGCATTGGCAAAGGCGGTTTCGCCCAGGCCGCTTTCCTTGGCGGCTATGGTGATCAGCTCGTTATCGTAAAACGGAAGCTCCAACCGCTTCGCAAGCTGCTCCGCGATATCATGACCGCCGCTGCCGTATTCCCGGCCTACCGTGATAACTAAATTCTTTTGCTTCATGATCGAACCCTCCTTTTAAATTGATATACGATGGGATTATGTCCTATCAAAAGCATAGCACATTTTCCCGGTTTCGTAAAGCGATTTTTGAATGATCGAACAATTATTTTTTAATCAAACCTGATTTGTTTGTGCAATGATACAATCAGTCGATCTGGCCGGTCACAAATCCCGATATAATTCCGGACAGACCTCGTAGATTTTCTTCTGAAGGCCCTTCAAATCCACAAAGGTATCCGGGCGGTTTGCGGGGCTGCGGAGCAGCGCCGCAGGGTGATACAGGGCTGTCATCTGAAAACTGCCCCGCTGTACCCACTGGCCGTGTTCCCGGCTGATCTTATAATCCTCCCGGATCAGCTTCATGGCCGCGATGCGCCCCAGGCAGACGATCAGCTTCGGACGGATCAGGCGCACCTGCTGGCGCAGGTAGTTCATGCAGGCATCCTGTTCTTCCGGCAGGGGGTCCCGGTTCTCCGGCGGGCGGCATTTGACAATGTTGCATATATAGTACTTACCGCGATCCAGGTCAATCAGGGACAACATATCGTCCAGCAGTTGTCCGGCCCGGCCGACAAAGGGAATGCCGGTCAGGTCCTCCTGCTGTCCGGGGCCCTCGCCCACAAACATCAGCGGGGAGCCCGGGTTTCCGTCGCCGAAAACCAAATGGGTTCTGGTCTTGCCCAGGCCGCATTGCTGACAGGTTTGGCAGGCATCCTTCAGTTCTTCTAAATTCATGGCGAACACCCTCTCAGCTATATTGTAGCATCTGCGCGGAGACCGCGCAAGCCGAACGCGATAAATTATCCTTTACATTTCAGCGGAAATTGGATAAAATAAGCTGATATAGCGCCGACCGCATAGGAGGAAACCAGCTTGAGCACACGCATTCAATCCGTAGATCGCCACAGCCCGGCCGAGCGGGCGGGGATTCAGCCGGGAGAAGTGCTGACCCATATCAATGGCAATCGAATTATTGATGTTCTCGACTATAAGTTTTACTCCTATGACCCCAAGCTGGAGCTGACCTTGAAGGATTCCGGGGGAAATGCGCGCACCGTTCATCTGATGAAGCGGGAGGGGCAGGATCTTGGCCTCAATTTTGAAACCTATCTCATGGATCGCGCCCGCTCCTGCGCGAATCACTGCATCTTCTGCTTCGTGGATCAGACGCCCAAGGGAATGCGGAGCTCCCTCTATTTCAAGGACGACGACGCCCGGCTCTCGTTCCTGATGGGAAACTATATCACCCTGACCAACCTGTCCCAGCGGGAAATCCAGCGCATCATCGACCTGCGGATCTCCCCGATCAACGTGTCTGTCCATGCCACGGATCGGGCCCTGCGCTGCAAGCTGCTGGGCAATCCCTCTGCGGGCCGGGGAATCGACATTATGGAGCGCCTTGCGGAAAACCGCATCGCCATGAACTGCCAGATTGTCTCCTGCCCCGGGATCAACGACGGCCCCGCGCTGGACAAGACCATGCGGGATCTGGCGGCCATGTATCCCAGTGTGAAAAGCGTATCCATTGTGCCTGTGGGCATTACAAGGCACCGGGACGGCCTCTATCCCCTGGCGCCATACACCCCGGAGCAGGCTGCCGCTGTCCTGGATCAGGTGGAAGCCTACGCGGAGACCTGCAGGCAAAGGCTGGGAACTCGGATTTTCTGGTGCTCCGATGAGTTTTACCTGATTGCCCGGCGTCCCCTCCCCCCGGACGAATACTTTGAGGAATATACCCAACTGGAAAACGGCGTCGGTATGCTGACACTGCTCAGGGTGGAATTCCTGGGTGGCCTGAAAACCATGGAGGAATATCCAGTTCCCCTGCCCTGTTCCATCGCCACCGGCGTCTCCGCAGCCCCCTATATTCAGGGCCTGGTTGATCTGGCCAAGGAGCGCTGCCCGGAGCTGGACTGTTCCGTCTATGCGATTCGCAACCGGTTTTTTGGGGAAACCATTGTTGTGGCCGGGCTGGTGACGGGACAGGATCTGATTGCCCAGCTAAAGGGGAAAAACCTGGGCACCCGGCTGCTGATTCCCACCAATATGCTCCGCTCCGGCGAAAATGTTTTTTTGGACGATGTAACCCTGGACGATGTGCGCAGAGAATTGGGCGTTCCGGTGATCCCGGTGGCCCAGGACGGCTTTGCGCTCTGCGATACCATCTTCGGGCTGACCGGGGAGCAGCCGGAATCCCATCCTGCTTCGGATGATACGGAATATTACCAATATAACCCGTCCCTCTGACGGGATCAATGGAGGTACACGATGAAACCCATAGTAGCGATTGTAGGCCGCCCCAACGTGGGCAAGTCTATGCTGTTCAACCGGCTCTGCGGCCAGAGACTGTCCATCGTTGAGGACACGCCGGGGGTCACCAGGGATCGCATTTACGCCGACTGTGAATGGAACGGCAGGACATTCTCCCTTGTTGACACCGGCGGCATTGAACCGAATACCGACAGCGAGATCCTGATGTTCATGCGGGATCAGGCTCAAATCGCCATAGATAACGCCAATGTCATTCTCTTTGTCTGCGATATCCGCACCGGCATGACCGCTTCCGACCTGGAGGTGGCCTCCATGCTGCAAAGATCCGGAAAGCCCATTGTGCTGGCGGTCAACAAAATGGATTCCACCGGCGTGACAGATCCGGATATCTATGAGTTCTACAACCTGGGCCTGGGCGACCCCATCCCCACCTCCGCTGTCCACGGCCACGGAACGGGGGAACTCCTGGACGAGTGCGTGAAGTATTTCCCGCCGGAGGAGGAGGAAGAAGCAGAGGGCGATGTGATCCAGGTGGCCGTAATCGGCAAGCCCAATGTGGGCAAGTCCTCCCTGGTGAACCGGATCTTGGGAGAGCAGCGCGTGATCGTCAGCAATCAGGCGGGCACCACCCGGGACGCCATCGACTCCTATTATGAGAACGAATACGGCAAATTTAACTTCATTGACACCGCCGGGATGCGCAAAAAATCCAAGGTGGATGACCGGATTGAAAAATTCTCTGTGCTGCGGGCAACGATGGCCATTGAGCGCAGCGATGTCTGCCTCATTCTGATCAGTGCGGAGGACGGCGTGACTGAGCAGGACACCAAGGTGGCAGGTCTGGCCCATGACGCGGGAAAAGCCTGCATCATCGTCGTAAACAAATGGGACGCCATCGAAAAAGACGGCAAGACCATGGACAAGATGCGGGAGGAAGTGCGCCGGGATCTGTCCTATATGTCGTATGCGCCCATCCTCTTTCTCTCGGCCCTGACCGGCCAGCGGGTAAACCGCCTGTTTGAGCTGATCCCCTTTGTCAGCAATCAGGCCGCCATGCGCATTACCACCGGTATGCTGAATAATGTCCTGGCGGACGCCACCGCCCGGGTTCAGCCTCCCACGGATAAGGGCCGCCGCCTGAAAATCTACTATATGACCCAGGTGGGCGTCCGTCCGCCTCACTTTGTAATCTTCTGCAATGACGCGCGTCTGTTCCACTTCTCCTATCAGAGATACCTGGAGAACCAGATTCGGGCGACCTTTGGTCTGGAGGGCACGCCGGTGAAGCTGACCATCCGGCAAAAGGGTGACAAGGAGGGCTGAGCGATGGGACAATGGATTGTTAAGATGGTGATCGTTGCTGCGGCGTCCTATCTCCTCGGCTGCGGCAATGGCGCCATTCTGGTATCGAAATATCTTCTCCACGATGATATTCGCGGGCATGGCAGCGGAAACGCGGGACTGACCAATTTTTACCGGGTCTTTGGCGGAAAGACCACCCTTCTGGTGATTCTGGCCGATATGCTGAAAATCGTCCTGGCCATGGTGATTGGCATCCTGGTGCTGGGGGATCTCGGCCCTTACGGGATTCCTTCCTTTGGCAAGCTCTGGTCGGCCATGTTCTGCATGATTGGTCACGACTTCCCCGCTATGTTCGGCTTTAAGGGGGGCAAGGGGGTCCTCTCCGGGGGCACCATGACGCTGATGTTCGACTGGCGGGTGGCCCTGATCTGCTGGGGACTTTTCCTGCTGGCCGTCCTGCTGACAAAATATATCTCTCTTGGCTCTGTGGCGGCGGGCATTTCCTTTATGATTGCCGCCTCTATCTGGTATCCGTATCCGGTGGATATTGTCATCAGCATTATCTGCGGCCTGCTCCTGATTTGGGGACACCGGGGCAACATTGTCCGCCTTGTTCACGGAACAGAGAGCAAATTTACTTTCCATAATAAAGGGGATCAGAAGAAATGAAAGTATCAGTGATCGGCAGCGGCGGCTGGGGTACAGCCCTTGCCATGCTTTTATTGGAGAACGGGAACGACGTGACCATGTGGAGCTTCCTTCCAAGCGAATATGAGGTTCTGGCGGAGCAGCGGGAAAATCCCCTGCTGAAAGGGGTTCATATTCCGGAGGAGTTGAAGCTGACCACCGACCTGAACTGCGCCGCCCAGGTGGATATGGTGGTTCTGGCCACTCCCTCTTTCGCTGTGCGCTCCACGGCCAGGAACCTGGCCCCCATCATCACTCCGGGGACTGTGGTCGTCTCCGTCTCCAAGGGCCTGGAAAAGGGCACCTCCCTGCGCCTGTCCCAGGTGATTGAGGAGGAGCTGAAGGGCGCCTGCCCTGTGGTCATTCTCTCCGGCCCCTCCCATGCGGAGGAGGTTGGCCGTCATATTCCCACGGCGGTCGTAACCGCTTCTGTCAGCAGAGAGGCGGCGGAGCTGGCGCAGGACGCCTTTATGAACGAGCGGTTCCGGGTCTACTCCTCCCCCGATGTGATTGGAGTGGAGGTCAGTGCCGCGCTGAAAAACGTCATTGCCCTCTGCGCCGGATGCGCCCACGGAATGGGCTTTGGCGACAATACCGCCGCGATGCTGATGACCCGGGGCTTAACGGAGATTGCCCGCCTGGGCGAGGCGCTGGGCGGCAAGAAGGAGACCTTTGCGGGTCTGGCCGGCATGGGGGATCTGATCGTGACCTGTACCTCCATGCACTCCCGGAACAACCGCTGCGGCATCCTGATTGGCCGGGGCGTCCCCGTGGAAGAAGCGGTCAAGCAGATCGGGGCGGTAGTTGAGGGCTATTACGCAGCCGCCACCGCGATGGAAATGTCGGAGAAGATGGGGGTGGAGATGCCCATCACCCAAGGCGCTTACCGTGTTCTCTACGAGGGCGCAGATCCGCGCTCCATCGTTTCCGAGCTGATGAGCCGGGACCGAAAAGCAGAAATCGAGCAGAGCTGGGTGTAAAAAGGAAATGCGGCGACGGCAGGGCGAGCGCCCTGCCGTCTTTATGCAGACCGGAAAGCTCTGATGTT
>CAYSNK010000001.1:13925-37827 GCA_964432375.1 uncultured Oscillospiraceae bacterium
TTAGCTTGGTTCCTTGCGGCTGCCGGTTTCGCTGCGGAAAAGCCGCATCGGGTCAATTTCTTCGGCGGTGGCAGGCGGGAAAAACTCGCTGACGGGGAAATCAACCTGTGAGAAAATATCGCAGGGGCTTTCCTCAAAG
This sequence comes from uncultured Oscillospiraceae bacterium, assembly GCA_964432375.1. Classification (GTDB taxonomy): domain Bacteria; phylum Bacillota; class Clostridia; order Oscillospirales; family Oscillospiraceae; genus JAJQBJ01. Next base: position 14,065 of record CAYSNK010000001.1, read on the forward strand.
CCTTTGCAGTCGCATTCCTTCTCCGGAATGCAATAGTCGTAGATCGGGAGCAGAAGCTGGGTGTCCCGCTCCAGCCGCAGGATGGAAAACTGCCCCAGGGTCACATAGACCCGCCGGGTTTTGGGGCTGCCGAAGGTCAGATCCTCGGAGAACATCTGCCGAATCGCGCTGGGGATTTCCGTTACGACACAGTCATCAGGGGCTTGCTCGCAGCATTCGGACAGTCTGACGGACAGCATCACGGGATCGACAGCCTCCAGGACCGCGATAGGCAGGTCGGAAGCCATCAGTGTTTGGGCATCCGGGCTCCCGGAACCGCGCTCCGAGGAAAACACCTTGGCGCAGCCCTCGCTGCCAAACAGGATAGAGCGCTTGTCGAAAACAGCCAGGCCGGAAATCGGCATGGATCTGGGGCCTCCGGCGAAAGCGTCTGCGGTAATCTTATAGAAATATCTCAGGTCAACGGTATAGAACCCCCGGTTGAACCCAACGGGCCGGACATCTATGGCAGCGTACAGCAGCTCCGCGCAGCCGGCCTTGATGGAAACCGCCCGGTCAATGATCTCCGCCGAGGTGACGGTGGGATAGAGCCGCAGATCCTCAATGCAATCCTTGCTCTGGCAGGAATCATAAATCTTCCTGGTATGGACACAGGCCGCATCCCGGATGCCGGGTTCCTCCTGCGCGGGATTTGGGGCAATCGTATCAGGCATTTTTCATACCTCCTATGATGATTTCGGAAAGCTCCGAACAAATGCGGCTCCGGCGGAAGCTGGCGGAAAAGCGCCGCCATCCGGCCGCAGGTGATTGATTCAGAGGTTCCATAGGTGCGCACACCTTTCAGCACATTCTATGATTCCCTGTCGGAATGGTGACAGCCCAGCCGGGAAACTTCTTGCCGGAACCGCTTGTAAGCAAAAGAAAGTTCATGTATAATAGATGCAGCCGAAAAATGCAGGGAGTGCGCCGGGGCCGAAGGTTCCTGCCCCCCTGATGAAGGCGAAAAAACGGAGGTTGGAGGAATTCCTATGCCAAGAGGCTTTATTCAGGATTCGCTGCAGCGAAAGCTGCTGATCCTATATATTTTAGACCATCTGATTGAGCCGGTGGATCTGGCCCAGCTGACGGATTTGGCTCTCTGTGACGAGGGGATGGACTACTTCCGGTTCTCCGTGGCGCTGGCCGATCTGGTGGACAGCGGACATATTACTCTGGAGAATGAGCACTATGCCATCACCCGGAAAGGGCGGAAAAACTGCCAGGTATGCGAGAGCTCGATCCCCTACTCTGTCCGCGTCAAGTGTGACCGGAGTACCGGCAGCCTGAACGCCATCCTGCGCCGGAACAGCCAGGTCAAGGCCGCCGTTTTTCCCAGAGGCGGGGAGGAATACACCGTCCGTCTGAGCCTTTCCGATAAGGAAGGAACCATTATTTCCATGGACCTGCTCAGCTATTCTGAGGAGCAGTCCCAGCGTCTGGCCGGGAATTTCAAGGCCCACGCGGAGGAAATTTACAACGCCATCTTAACCGCGCTCCTGGCGGATTACGGGAAAACCCAGGGACAATAGCCGGGAGCGGAGATTTTTCAATCCAATCATCATGCCCTAAGCCATAAAATATCCCCGCCCTGCCCGGCTTGAAACCGGGCAGGGCGGGGATTTCTGTCCTTATTGCAGCAGGGCTTTCTCCGCCGCGTCCAGGATTTGCCGGATATCCGCCCCGGTGTGGGCTGCGGAGAGGAACATCGCCTCAAATTGAGAGGGAGCCACATAGACGCCGTTGGCCAGCAAGCCCCGATACCAGCGGGCGTATGCTTCCGTATCGCTTCCCCGGGACTGGTCATAGCTGGTCACAGGCACCTCGGAGAAAAATACTGTCAGCAGGGAGCCGACCTGGTTGACCTGGGCGGAAACGCCGCTCCTGCGGAAGATCTGCCGCAGGCCCTGAGCCAGGGCCTCTCCGGTTTTTGCCAGGCGCTCATAGAAGTCCGGATTCTGCCGGAGCAGTTTCAACTGGGCCAAACCCGCAGCCATGGCCACCGGATTGCCGGACAGGGTGCCCGCCTGATAGACCGGGCCAACGGGGGCAACCAGCTCCATCAGTTCCCGCTTGCCGCCATAGGCGCCCACCGGCATACCGCCGCCGATAATTTTGCCATAGGTGACCAAATCGGCCCGAACGCCATAATACTCCTGGGCTCCGCCGGGGGCCAGGCGGAAGCCGGTGATCACTTCGTCAAGAATCAGCAGCGCGCCGCTCCCGTCACAAAGCCGGCGCAGCCCCTCCAGGAATCCGGGCTGGGGCGGAACAATTCCCATATTTGCGGCCACCGGCTCCACGATGACCGCCGCCACCTGCCCCGGATTGGCAGCAAGCAGGGCCTCCACCGAGGCAAGGTCGTTGTATCGGGCGGTCAGGGTGTTGTTTGCGATGTCGGCGGGGACGCCGGCGGAATCGGGGGTGCCGGCGGTCATGGCACCGGAGCCGGCCTTCACCAGCATGGAGTCGCTGTGGCCGTGGTAGCAGCCCTCAAACTTGATGATTTTACTGCGGCCGGTGGCGCCCCGGGCCAGACGCAGGGCGGACATGACGGCCTCTGTGCCGGAATTTACCATGCGCACCATCTCCAGCCCGGGGACCATGGCGCAGATCTGCTCCGCCATATCCACCTCAATGGCGGTGGGCGCACCGAAGGACAGGCCGTCCTTCACGGCCTTCAAAACCGCCTCCTCCACAGCAGGATGGCAGTGGCCCAGGATCAGCGGGCCCCAGGAGCAGATCAAATCCACATACTCCCCGCCGTCCACATCAAAGATATGGCTGCCCCGTCCCCTGGCGATAAAGCGTGGATAGGTTCCAACGGCATTGCAGGCGCGGACAGGCGAATTGACCCCGCCGGGCAGCACTCTTTGCGCCGCCTCAAACAACTGTTCAGAACGTGTCATCACCCGATCTCCCCTTTCTTGATCGCTTGCGCAAGCTCCTTGGCGTAATAAGTGATCAGGATATCCGCGCCGGCCCGGAACACGGAGACAGCCGTCTCGCACATAACGCGGTGCTCGTCAATCAGCCCGGCGGCAGCGGCGGCCTTGATCATGGCGTATTCGCCGCTGACGGAATAGGCGGCCATTGGCAGGTTTGTCGCATCCGAGCATTCCCGGATCACATCCAGATAGGACAGGGCGGGTTTGACCATCAGGATGTCGGCCCCCTCCGCCTCATCCAGCGCGCACTCCTTTCTGGCTTCCCTGCGGTTGTGGGGGTCCATCTGATACCCTCTGCGATCTCCAAAGGCAGGGGCGGAACCGGCAGCCTCCCGGAACGGGCCGTAGAACGCGGAGGCATACTTGGCGGAATAGGCCATAATCGGCAGGGTTTCATAGCCGTTTTCGTCCAAGATCCTCCGGATCGCGGCAACGCGGCCATCCATCATGTCGGACGGGGCCACCATATCCGCACCGGCCCGGGCGTGGGACAGGGCGGTTTTCGCCAGAACCTCAAGGGTTTTGTCGTTGTCTACCTGAAGCCCGTTGAGAATGCCGCAATGCCCATGATCCGTGTACTCGCACATACAGACATCGGTGATGAGATAAAAATCGGGATACGTCCCCTTAATGGCGCGGATGGCCTGCTGCACCACGCCGTTGGGGTTCCATGCCTCGGAGCCGCAGCAGTCCTTTCGCTCCGGCAGTCCGAAGAGCATCACCTGACTGACCCCTGCGGCCAGACATTCGGCGATCCCCTCGCAGACCCGATCCGGGGAATACCGCCATTGGCCATCCAGAGAGGGGATCTCCTCCCGGATGTTTCTGCCCTCCTTGACAAAGATGGGGTAAATCAGGCTGTCAGCGGAGATCCGCGTTTCCCGCACCATGCGGCGGAGGGAATCACAGGAGCGCAGCCTCCTGGGACGCATCTTTAAATCCATACAAAAATCACGCTTTCTCAAGTATTAAGGCAATCAGGCTGTCCATGGTGGCCTCCCGGGCCACCTCTGCGGAAATGCCATATTCCGCCGCCCGCCGGGCGGTTTGCCGGCCGATGCAGAAGCCCGCCACGTTGGATAAATCGGCTCCCTCCGGCAGGCTGCGGACAAAGCCCGTCACCGTTGAGGCGCTGGTAAACGTAACCGGGACCCGCTCTGTCAGCAGGGAAAGTACCTCTTCCCGGTTTCCGGCGGCCTCATACACAGTATCATAGCACGGAATGTCCTCAAATGGAATTCCCTTTTGAACCAGTGTTTCCGGCAAAATGGCGCTGCCCATAGCGGACCGGCACAGGAACACCGGGCCTTCCCCCCTTTCCGCCAGGGCCAGCGCGAGATGCTCGGTATCATAGATCCGGGGAACCAGGTCGGCATTCAGATTGTATTTTCGCAGCATCTCTGCTGTCTTGGGGCCGACTGCGGCGAGCTTGATGCTGCCCAGGGCCCGGATATCCTTTCCCAGCGCGAACAGGCGGTCAAAGAAACAGCCCGGCCCGGCGGGGCTGGTGAACACCAGCCAGCGGAAATCGGACAGGCGCAAAATGGCGCTGTCCATCTCGGGGTTGGGGTCTCTGAAAACGGTCTGAATACAGGGGTATTCCACAACCGAGGCGCCCAGCCTGCGCAGCCGGCCCGCAATCGCGCCAATGCGGTCAGCGGGTCGGGTGACAATGATCCGCTTGCCCCTCAATGGCAGGCGGTCAAACCAGTCGAACGCCTCGGAATACCGGCACACCTGGCCGAAAATCAGGACGGCGGGACTTTGAATCCGCTCCTCCTTTGCCCGCTCCGTCAGGGTAGAGAGGGTCGCAACCAGCTTTCGCTGCTCCAGCGTGGTGCCCTGCTCAACTGCGGCGGCGGGCATATCCGGAGACATTCCGGCGTCCAGCAGTCCGCCGCAGATGGCGGGCAGCGCGGACACGCCCATCAAAAATACCAGAGTTCCCCGGGTGCGCACCAGCGCACCAAAGTCCATGTCCAGCGGAGATCCGGCCTTTCCGTGGCCGGTGATGATATGGAGGGAGGAGCAGCAGCTCCGATGGGTCACGGGAATCCCCGCGTAGGCGGGGACGGCCAGGGCCGAGGTGACGCCGGGGACCACCTCAAAGGGGACCCGGTGCTCCGCCAGCAACTCCAATTCCTCCCCGCCCCGTCCAAACAGGAAGGGGTCTCCCCCTTTCAGCCGGACCACACAGAAGCCCTTTTGCGCCTCATCCAGCAGGATCTGGTTGATTTCCCCCTGGGGAACGGGGTGATGTCCCGCGTTCTTTCCCACATCAATGCGCCTTGCCGCTTCCGGAATCATCCGGAGGATCTCCGGGCTGACCAGGCGGTCATAGACCACCACGTCAGCCTCCCGGATTGCTTCCATCCCCTTGGCGGTCAACAGGCCCGGATCTCCCGGCCCTGCCCCGACTAAGATCACTTTTCCCATCATGGCGCGTCCTCCTTGAGCATCAGAGCCAGCCTTTCGCCCAGGCCGGCCGCCTCCGCGACAGGGCCGGTGAGGGTTCCCCGCCGAACCGTGGCCTCATCCGGGCTGACGTACAGCCCGGTCAAGGTCAGGGCATTGTTTTTACACTCCGCGAAGGCGGCCACCGGAGAGGTACAGCCGCCGTTCAATGCGCGGACAAAGGCCCGCTCCGCCCGGGCGCAGGCCGCCGCCTCCTCAGAGTGTACGAGCCGCAGACAGGATGTGTCCGCTCCCCTGCGGCATTGTACTGCCAGAATCCCCTGTCCGGCGGCGGGCAAAAGCTCCGATGGGGAAAAACAGCGGCTGATCCGGTGCTCCAGGCCAAGCCGCTTGAGTCCTGCCGCCGCCAATACCAGGGCGGAATACTGCCCGGAATCCAGCTTCTCCAGGCGGGTCTGAATGTTGCCCCGGACAGGCGCCGTTTCCATGTCCGGGTAAAGGGCCTTTAGTTGGAGCTGACGCCGCCGGGAGGCGCAGCCGATGGGCTTCGTCCTGTCCGGCTCTGTCACACCGGCGGGCAGGACGAAGGCATCCCGGGGATCCTCCCGCCGGGAAAAGGCCGCGATGGGCAAATCCTCCGGCGTTTCCATGGGCATATCCTTGAGCGAATGAACGGTAAAATCCACCGCTCCGGCGCGGAGGGCCCGATCCAGTTCCTTCACAAACAGGCCCTTGCCCCCGATCTGCTCCAGGGTCCTGTCCAGGATCATATCCCCGGCGGTTTTCATCGTGACCAGCTCCAGTTCCGCACCCGGACAGGCGGCCCTGATCCCTGCCATCACAAGCTCACTTTGCAGAACCGCCAGGCGGCTGTCCCGGCTTCCGATCCGAATTTTCATGGCAGGTCCTCCAGAACAGCGCGGATGGCTTTTGCAGCCCGGGCGGTGGCATGATGATCCTTTCCGTGGGAAACCACGCCGGCAATCACCTGATCTCCGGCGCATATGGCCGGAAAAAAGAACGTACATTCTGCTTCGCAGTCGGCAACGCTGACCGGTATGCCAAGCGCTGTGGCAGCGGCCCCCACCTGGTGGTTGACCGCACGGCTGTCCGTTGCCGCGATCACCAGCGCGGCCCCCTCCAAATCCCCGGGCCGGTAAGTCCGGCGAATCCACTCAATCTCCTTCGCCTGGAATTTGAGCTCCGGGGAAATCACCACCAGACGGCAGCCGAACAGCCGCAGAGTTCCGACCCTGCGGGCGGCGATTTTTCCGCCCCCCACCAGCACAACCCGCTTACCGGAGAGATCCACAAACAGCGGAAAGCGGTAGGGCTGCTCCGGGCTGCCCCGGCGCTTTTTCCAACGGCGAAATTCCGCTATATGCTGGTCGATGATCGCCTGAATCTGCTCCATCTGGCGGCTGTTATCCGGCCCGGAAGCCCCCAGGGAATCCGTATCATAGCAGATCACATCCGGGAGCGCCGCGCAGGAGGGCTCGATATCCCGGGGAACCGCCAGGTCGATCAGCACCCTGGGGCGCCGTCCGCACCTCTCCAGCTCCGAGGCCGTAACCGTAAAATGGGGGCTGGTTGTGGCGGAGATCACCGCGTCCGCGCCGTCAATGCGCCTCCATCTCTGTTCATAGGGGACAGTATGGCAGCCGCAGGGTACCACGCTCTCCCCATGGCGATAGCTGCGCAGGGTTACGCAGACCTCCGCCCCGGCTTCCTGCATGGTCTTGGCGGCCAGGCGGCCCATCTGACCGCTGCCGATGACCAGAATCTCTTTCCGGTTCAGCGTGCCCAGATGTTCCCGCAGCAGCTCCGCGCAGCGGGCCGCCATGGAGGGGGCCTCCCGGTTGAAGTGAACCTCCGTTCTGGCCCGTTTTCCTGCGGTCACGGCGATCCGAAACAGGGTTGACAGGGTTTTGTCTGCGGTTCCCGATGCCTGGGCCAGCTCGATGGCGCCCCGAACCTGGGATAAAATCTGATCCTCGCAGAAAATCTGGGAACACAGGCCGCAGGCAACCTCCATCAGATGGCGGGCCGCGTCCTCCCCGGTGGCGGTGAGGAACGCGGTTTCAAACTCTCCGGGATGGACGCCGGCAGCCTGGCAGAGCAGCCTCCAGGGGGTTCCGCAGTCACCGGACAGGTAGATTTCCGTCCGGTTGCAGGTGAAGAGCAGCGCCGCCCCCTCCACATCCGGGAACTCCATCAGCCTGGTTAGCAGCCCTGGGACTTTCTCTCTGGAAAAGGCCAGTTTTGCCCGCTGATCCAGGGAGGCGCGATGGAAATCCAGGGAGGACATGGCAAGGCTCATAGCGGCTCCTCCTTTGTAATGACCAGAGTAAAATATCCGGTCGGCTCCTCCAGGTCGGCAAAGCGGGGCAGGACCCGTTCCCCGGGCAGACCGCAGTTCTCCACCAGGGAGGCATATTCCAGCGTCCCGTTGGTCCTCAGCTCCGCCTGGAGGTCGAGGATGGATTTCCCCGCTTTCATATAAACCCGGTTGACCCGCTTGGAATCCTTGTCCCGAGAGGCGGGAAGAATCACCAGCGGCTGGCCCCCCTCACAGAGGGATTGGTTCAGCTTTGCGGCTGCCGCGCAAAAGGAGGGGACGCCGGGAACGATCTCCGCCTCATACCCCCGCTCCAGCACCCGCTTGTGGAGGTAGATATAGGTGGAATAGATGGTCGGATCGCCCAGAGTGATAAACGCCACCTGCTTCCCGCCCTCCAAGAGGGCGCAGATCCGATCCGCGCAGGCGGAGTGGGCCCGCTCCAGGACGGCGGAATCCCGCACCATGGGGGTGGAAACGAATTGCAGCTCCTTGCCCTTGATGTAGTCCTGGACGATCTGCAGGGCAACCTGATTGCCCTTGCCCGCGTCCGGCACCGCGATCACATCAGAGCCCTGCAGAACACGAACCGCTTTCAGGGTCAGAAGTTCCGGATCTCCGGGGCCAACCCCCACCCCGTAGAGAACCCCCCGGCGGGAATCCAGCTTTTTGACGGCGTCCCGGCAATGCCCGGCAAACAGGCTCAGAATGGCCGGGCACTCCCCTAACCCCCGCAGAATGCAGTTGACCCGGTAGCCCTGGGCCTCCAGGCGGGCTTTCCAGGAATCCCCATTTCCGGCCATGTCGTTCCTTGCGTGGTCGCCGGCCACCAGCATAAAGGGGGCCAGGGTGATCCGGCGAAGCTCCGGGCGCTTTTTCAGTTGGGGCAGCAGATCCGAAAGCTCCGGATAGCCCTCCACTGTTCCCACATAAACCCGGTCATTTTTGGCGCGCAGGATATACTCCATCTGGGCGTAGCAGGAGTTTGCAAAGTGCTCCGTGCCGTGGCCCATGAGGATCAGCGCCTCCTCTTCCGTGGGGGCAGGGAGCCAGCCCAGCATGGCCTCTGCCACGGCCTCGTAGTCCGCCACGCAGTGGAGCAGCGGCATCCCGACTGCAATCTTCATTCGATCCCGCCAGGGATTTACCATTCGGATCAGCTTTTCATATTCCCGGCCATGCATCACATGGGTGGGCTGCACGACCACGCGGGTAAACTCCTCCTGATAAAGGCGGTTTAACCCCTCGGTCACATTGTCGATGGATATTCCGTCCCGCTCTTTCAGCTTCCTGATAATCATGCCGCTGGTAAAGGCCCGGCGAACCTCCCAGCCCGGAAACTCCCTTGCGATGGCGGCCTCCGCAGCCAGAATGGTTTTTTCCAACGTATCACGGTAGCTGGTGCCGAAGGATACCACCAGAATTGCTTGCTTCATTTTCTCACTCCCGGACATCCTGAGATGCGATATATAGCAGGGCGTTGCATACGGCGGCGGCCACATTGCTTCCGCCCTTTCTGCCCCGGGCCACGATGTAGGGGCAATCAGTCTGCATAATCAGTTCCTTTGCCTCCACCACGTTGACAAAGCCCACCGGAACGCCGATAATCAGCGCCGGCCTGGGCAGCCGCCCCTCCGACCACAGCTCGTATAAGCGGATCAGCGCGGTGGGGGCGTTCCCGACGGCGTAGATCAGGTGCTCTCCCAGTCCCGCCGCCCGCTCCATGCTGACCGCCGAGCGGGTGATCCCCCGCTCCCTGGCCTCGGCTGCCACGGCCGGGTCTCCGATGAAATTATATACCTGTCCGCCGAATTTAGACAAGACCCGTTTGTTGATTCCGGCCATGGCCATGGTGGTGTCGGTGACAATTCCGGCGCCGTGGGCCAGGGCCTCCACCCCCAGCTTTACCGCGTTTTCTGAGAAGCAGAGGTTGTCTGCGTAATCAAAGTCCGCTGTGGTGTGGATGCAGCGGAGCACCACCGGCCTGTTTTCCTCCGGAATGGGCCTGTCTCCCAGCTCTGCGGCAATGAGCTCCATGCTGCGGGCCTCGATCTCCATGGGCGCCGCCTGTTCCAGCTTGATCTTCATGCTCTGCCCTCCAAAATCCCATAAATCCCGTCCATATCCACGGACTGACGCACAGCGTCGGCCAGCAGATCATATTGGGTTTCCTTGTATTCCTTCCAGTCCATGGGTTCGGCGGCCTCCGACAGGCCCTTGGCCTTGAGCAGACAGGAAATGAACCGGCCTGCGAAGGAACCGCTGTCAAAAATGCCATGGACATAACTGCCCCAGATATTGCCCGACGCGCTGCCGTCCGGTTGTCTCCCGCCGCTTTGATCGGTCAGGACGGCAAAGTGGTCAGGGGCCTCGGTCCGGCCCATGTGGATTTCATAACCCTCAAACTCGGCCCCGGTCATCGGGGCAAAGATCCCCTGCCCGTTGACAACGGCGCCGCGCACCCGGGTGCGGGCCTTTTCCCCGGAAAACACCGTTTTCCCGTCTAAAAGCCCCATTCCACGGACGGTTCCGCCGCTTTCCACGCAGTCCGGGTCAGAGATCTGGCCGCCCAGCATTTGATAGCCGCCGCAGATGCCTGCCACAGCGCCGCCCTTTCCGGCGTATTTCAGGATCGCTGCCTCCAGGCCACACTGACGCAGCCAGAGCAGATCCTGGATGGTGTTCTTGGTTCCCGGCAGGAGAACCGCGTCCGGCGCTCCCAGCTCCGCCGGAGAGTGGACATAGCGGAGGGACACCTCATCCATACGCTCCAGGGGATTAAAATCGGTAAAATTGGAGATACGGGGCAAACGAATCACCGCAATATCCACCAGGGCGGGCTTTTTATGATTGGAAAACCGGCTGGTCAGAGAATCCTCATCGTCTAAGTCCACCTCAATATGAGGGATAACGCCGATCACCGGCTTTCCGGTCAACTGTTCCAGCATTGCGGTTCCGGGGTCCAGAATGGTCTTATCCCCACGGAAATTGTTGATGACCAGCCCCTTGATCCGCTCCCGCTCCTCCGGCTCCAGCAGGGCCACCGTGCCGTAAAGGGACGCAAAGACCCCGCCCCGGTCAATATCCGCGCAGAGAATGACCGGTGCGTCCACCAGCTTGGCAAGGCCCATATTCACAATATCGTCCTGCTTCAGATTGATTTCCGCCGGGCTGCCTGCACCTTCAATGACGATGATCTCATACTCCTCCGCAAGGCTGTGATACGCCGCCAATATGTCAGGAATCAGGGCTTTTTTCCGCCTGAAGTAGTCCCGGGCCGGCAGATTCCCCCGGGGGATGCCGTTTACTATGACCTGAGAGCCGATGTCGTTGGTGGGCTTGAGCAGGATGGGGTTCATCCGCACAGAGGGGGAAATTCCGGCGGCCTCCGCCTGCATGACCTGGGCCCGGCCCATTTCCAGGCCCTCCCGGGTGATGTAGGAGTTCAGCGCCATATTCTGGGACTTAAAGGGGGCCACCTTGTAGCCGTCCTGGTGGAAAATCCGGCAGAGAGCGGCGGCCAGAAAGCTCTTTCCCGCGTTGGAAGTGGTGCCCTGCACCATAATTACCTTTGACATTGCGTTCCTCCTATCCCCTGTTCCAGCGCGGCAACCAGGCGGAGGTTGTCCTCCTCCCGCCGGACGGCCACCCGATACCAGTCCGGGCCCAAGCCGCGATAGTTGCCGCAGTCGCGAATCAGGATGCCCTGTCTCAGCAGCCGCTTCCGCAAATCCATAACACCCGGGGCCTGAAACAGAAGATAATTTGCCTCGCCGGGAATCACCCGAAGGCCCAAATCGGACAGTTCCTTCCGCAGCCGTTCCCGGCAGGGCCGCAGCAGCGCCCTCCCCCGCTCCGGCCAATCCGGCAGCCCGCAGCAGGCGATCCCCGCAGCCTGGGCGGGAAGGGACACGTTCCAGCAAGGGCCGCTTTGCCGGAGCTTCCCCAGCAGGGCCGGATTGCCGCAAACGCAGTATCCCAAACGGAGCCCGGGGATGGCGTAGCTCTTGGTAAAGGCCCGCAGCAGGACGAGATTGGGAAGCTCCGGCAAAGGCACCTGGGGGACCCCGTCCGACAGCTCCAGAAAGCACTGATCAATGGCCAGCACAGCCCCTGTTTCCCGGCATTTTTCCAAAACAGCCCGGAGGATTTCCCGGGGAATCCTTCGCCCTGTGGGGTTGTTGGGATCGCAGAGCAGCACCAGTTCCACGCCGGGGCGAATCCAGTCCGGGAAGTCCGCCTGAAGATCAAAATTCTGCTCTGCCCTCAGCGGATAAAAAACGCAGCGGCAACCGGCCTGCCGCAAGGCAGCCTCGTATTCCGAGAACGTCGGAGCGGTCATCAGGGCTTTCTCCGGCTTCAGCGCCAGGGCCAGACGAAAAATCAGCTCCGAGGCGCCGTTCCCGCAGAAAATCCGGTCGGCGGGAACGCCGTCTCGCCGGGACAGCGCCTGCCGGAGGGCCCGACATTCCGGGTCCGGATACTGCTCTGACCGGGAAATCCCGTCCCTTGCGGCATCCAGGACAGAGGTCGGCGGCCCCATCGGGTTGAGATTCACGGAAAAATCCAGAATCTTTCCCTCATATTCCATTTGTGCGGCATAAAGGTCGCCGCCGTGAGCACTTTGCATCAAAATCAAAACCTCAAAAGACAGACATCATCAGCGCCAATGGGAGCACATCAAAGAGCAGAAGCGCCAATATGCCGGTGATTAGGGCCAGATGATTGGCCCGCCGGATGTCCTCCCGATGGATTGGCCGAAGGGGATCGCCAATGGCGGGCTTTTCCACCAGCCTTCCAAAATAGTAGTGGGCGCCGCCCAGCTGCACCCCCAGCGCACCGGCACAGGCCGCCTCCGTATGGGCGGAGTTGGGGGAGCTGTGATTTCTCCGATCCCGGAAGAAAATACGGAAAGCGTCCCGGCCATGAAATCCGAAGAAAGCCCCAAGGCACATCAGGAAACCGGATATCCGGGCGGGGACCCAGTTCAAAACGTCGTCCAGCCTGGCCGCCGCCCGCCCGTAATGCAGGAAGCGGTCATTCTGATAGCCCACCATGGAGTCCATGGTGTTCACCGCCTTATAGAACATCCCGCCCAGGGGCCCAAACGCCGCCATCCAGAGCAGCGGGGCCAGAATCCCGTCAGAGGCGTTTTCCGCCACCGTTTCCACGGCGGCGGCAATCACCTCCTGCTCGGTCAGCCTGTCGGTATCCCGGCCCACAATCATTGAGACGGCCCTGCGGCCATCCTCCAAGGTGCCCTGTTCCAACGCCCGATACACCTTCATACTCTCCACCCGCAGGGATTTCGTGGCCAGAAGCTGGTAGCAAATCAGGACTTCGATGGCAAAGCACAGAGTCGGCGAGATCAGTCGGCTGACAGCCAGAACAACCGCAGTCAGAACAACAGACGCTCCCGCGACAAAGAGCACCAGCACAGCGCCCGCCCTTCGCTCCCCTCGGGGTGTCTTAGGAAAACGCCCCCGCAGGACGGGCTCCAGCTTGGCAATCATCCAACCCATTCCCTCCACAGGATGGGGAAGCCAGTGGGGATCACCCAGGAGCAAATCAAGGAAAAAGCCCAAAAGCAGGGCCGTGAAATGGTTCATTGTCCCCCTCCAAAGGGGGTGGGATTCCCCCAGTTTCCGGCCCTGTCTATCCGCACCTGCCAGCCGCCGCATAAAGGGGGCTGCCAATCGTACAAGGCGCCGCCGCAATGGGCCTGGAGCAGCTGCATGACAACGCCGCCGTGGGTGACAATGCCGCAGCGCTCCGCAGCCCGGCCCCGGGCCGTTTCCAGACAAAAATCACAGGCCCGTTGGATGCGGGCAGCGGCGGCGGCGCGAGGCTCCCCGTTGGGGCACTCCCCCCTGCCGTCAATCCAGGCCCGATAAGCCGGAATATCCCGCAACTCCTCCCATGTCTTTCCCTCAAAGGCACCGAGATCCGTTTCCTTCAATCCATCCACAAGCAGAACGGGAATGCCGGGCCAGACGAGCCGGGCGGTCTGCCTGCATCGAAGCAGCGGACTGGAAAAGAGGATATCCGGCCTAGGGGCTGTACTCCGAAGCTGTTCGGCCAGCCTCTCCCCCTCCGGGGCCAGGGGCTGATCCGCAGTACCCAGGTACTGACGGAGCAAATTGCCGGGGGCCGCCCCATGGCGCAACAGAATCAGCTCCATGGGCCCTCCCCCTTTAACACCATGGGAAGCCCGCAGAAAATCCGTTCCACCCGTTCAGCCTGCTCCGCCAGCTCACAGCACAGGCGTCCGGTGCGCTCCCGCCAGTCGCGCTCCTCCGCAGAGAGGGGAACCACACCGCAGCCAATCTCATCGCAGATCACGATGCAGTCCGGTATATCGGAGCATACAAGGGAAGCGTTTGTCCTGGTGAGCCGCTGCAGGCCATAGAGAACCGGCTTGTCCGTCGGCAGACTCCCGGCCACCTGAGACATTGAAAGGCCCGTTTTCTTTAACACATAGTCCAATTTTCCCTGGCCTTTCCCGCCGACAATCAAAATCATAAAGCCACCTCCAGCTTCTGGATCAGAACAACCCCCGCCAAAGCCCAAAGTTCACAAAGCTCTAAAAACCAGCCCTCTAAATCCCCGGTAATCCCGCCAAATTCCCGCTTGGAAACGCACCGGTAGAAAAGCAGCATCAGGCCAGCGGCAGCCAGGGCGCCGCCGCCGCACCTCCAGTCCGCCAGAAGCATGGCGGCGGCTGCCGCAGTCAGCCAAAGCGCCAGCGCAGCACGGGTGCCGCGCAAGGCGGAAGCTGCTGTAAAGGCGGCGAGCAGTCCGGAGCCACGGGCGTTTTTCATCGTCACCGCGCACAGACCGGAAAGGGTTCGGGAGAGCACCGGGATCAGGCAGAGGATAATCGCCGTCCGGAGAGAAAGGGAAACCTCCCGCCAAAGGGCGGTGAGCAGCAGCAAGTAGCAGACACAGCCGATCAGAGCAAAGGCCCCGATGTGGGAATCCTTCAGGATTTCGAGCTTTGCTCTCTGATCCCGGTGGGAGCCCAGGGCATCACAGGTGTCGCAGAACCCATCTAAATGGATTCCACCTGTGACAGCCAACGGAATCAGCGCACAGAGCACGGCAGACAAGAAACTGGAAAGGTGAAATACTTTACAGAGAAAAAGCAGCAGCGCCAGCGCCCCGCCGCAGGCCAGCCCTACGCAGGGGAAGAAGCAGAAAACATAATTCATAGCGCTTTCCGTCCACTCCGCCGACGGCATAGGAAGCCGGGAGTACATCGTCATCGCCAAGAGAAAAGATTGCCACAGCTTTTTCATGGTCCCGCCCCTTTCCAGCAGATCGGAATGCCGCAGACGACCTCGTAAACATAATCAGCTTGCGCGGCCAGCCGCCGGTTCAGTTCCCCGAGGATCGACAGGTATTTCTCTGTCTCCCGCGGGTAGGAAACGCCGTCTGAAAACAGCTCATTGGTGACAATCACCAGATCGGCGCACTGCGTGTACACCTGCCGGATTCCCGCGAGGACCCGAAGCAAAGCCCCGTCAAACCCCTTTGGCCCAAAACACTCGTTGGCGCAGAGATTGGAGAGACATTCCAGCAGAACGGAGCAGTTTTCCGGGAGGACGACCCCATCCAGGTCTCTGGGCGCCTCCACGGTCTGAAAGCCTTTCCCCCGGCGCATTGCCCGATGCCGCGCGATCCTGGCCCGGCCCTCCTCGTCCCATGCCTCCATGGTTGCGAGGTAGACCCGGACGCGGGCGGGGCTTTTCATCGCCAGGGATTCCGCATAAGCAGATTTGCCGGAGGCGGCGCCGCCGGAAACCAGAGCCAGCATAAGTCATCCATCCTTTACATCTGAGGGGTATAGGGCGCAAGATCAATCTCCTCAAAGGTGTCCCCATTAAAAACAGCCATAGCCATGTCCAAAACCGGCATCACCGCCACCGCGCCGGTGCCTTCCCCCAAGCGCATTCCCGCCTGCAGGATCGGGGATAACCCCAGGGCTTCCATGGCGGGCTTTGCCGCCGGCTCTGCGGACAGGTGGCTTGCCAGCAGATAATCCCGGGCCGCCGGGCACAGGTTTACCGCCAGGAGGGCGGCCGCCGCCGAAATCAAGCCGTCTATGAGAACCGGCGTCCGGCAAAGGGCCCCGCCAAGGAAAACGCCGCACAGCCCGGCAATGTCAAGCCCGCCAACTTTACAGAGAATATCAATGCTGTCATCCCGGCTGGGCCGCCAGCGACCTATCGCGTCCTCGATCACTTGGATTTTCCGGCGCAAACCGGCGCCGGACAAGCCAGATCCCCGTCCGGCAATTTCAGCGGGCCCAAGGCCCAGCAGCACAGAGAGCACTGCGGCGGAGGTTGTGGTGTTGCCAATCCCCATCTCCCCTGTCGCCAGGAGGCGGACGCCGGATTTTGTCAGCTCCCGGGCGGTTTCAATTCCCACCTCGATGGCCTGTACCGCCTCTGCCCGGGTCATCGGCGGTTCCTCCGCCATGTTCCGCGTCCCCCGGCGCACACAGCGCTGGGCAATTCCGGGGCGGTCAACGGGAACAGCGATCCCAATATCAACAGGGTAAACCTCCGCGCCGGCGATCTTCGCCATTTTACAAACGCTGGAATGTCGGTCAGCCAGATTTTTCGCCACAATCGCGGTGACCTCCTGGGTGCTCTGGCTAATCCCCTGGGCCACAACACCGTTGTCCGCGCACATCACAACCACGCATTTTTTCTCAATGGAAAAATCCTCCGTCCCAAACATTCCGGCCATGCGGGTCACGGCCTCCTCCAGAAGTCCCAGGGAACCCAGGGGCTTTCCGACGGCGTCCCATTTTTTTCGTGCCTGCTCCATGGCCCGCCGGTCAGCGGGCTGAATCGCCGCGATTGTTTCCATCAATGTCATAAGTGATAATGCTCCTCCTGATATTTGGCGCAAGCTGCCGCAAAGCGCCTGGCGCACTCGGGGTTGGAACGGAAGTGAAAATGCGGAAAGCCTGCGTAAAGGGTGTCCGTTCCATAGGCGTTGTCCCAACCCCTGGCCGACTGCGGCTTCTGCGTGTAAAAGTCTGTTCCGGATTCAGGGCAATCCCAGTAATGGAACTCATGGACAGGTACGGAATCCCCCGCCGCCAGAATCAGGCTCTCCTTTTTGGCGCGCATGGACGCATAGCCAAAGCGTTGCAGGCGGTTCGTGGGATGGGCCCGCCCCTCGAACAGACCCACCATGGGCCAGGCCCTGCCGGCCTCATCTTCCAGGGATTTCACCAGGTACAGAAACCCCCCACATTCCGCGATTGTGGGCAATCCCCCGGAGATTCGCCTTTGAAGCTCCCCGCGCAGGCCGACATTCTCAGAGAGCGCTTTTGCGTACAGTTCCGGATAGCCTCCGCCCAGATACAGCCCCGCACAATGCTCCGGCAAAGCGGAATCAGAAAGAGGTGAAAAGGAAATTAGCTTTACACCCATTTCTTCCAGAAGATCAAGGGAATCCCGGTAATAAAAACAGAACGCGCTGTCCTTTGCCACTGCCACCACAGGCCGAGTAGCCGTGACGGGTTCATAGCTCGGGAGCTGGTCTGTGAGCTCCGGCGCTGTTGCGGCGAGGGAAAGCAAGCCGTCAAGGTCAATCGAGGCTTCTGCCGCCTCCGCCAATCGCCGCATTTTTTCGCGAATATCCCGGATCTCTCCGGCGGTTTTCAGGCCGAGGTGTCGGCTTTCCACGGTGCACTCCGGCAGCTTTGGAAGGTATCCAAAGGCGGGCAGACCGGTTGCTTCCCTGACAGCCCTGGCCATGGAGGGGTATAGCGCGGGAGAAAGCTGATTAAAGATCACGCCGGCAATCTTGCTGTCCGCCTTGAAGCGCAGGAACCCTCCGGCCTCCGCCGCTGCTGAAACCGCCATCCCCCGAGCGTCCAGGACCAATACTGCGGGGGTCTGGGTCGTGCGGGCTAAATCCCAGGCTGAAGCCATGGAGCCAAAACCTATGCCGTCATAATACCCCATCGCGCCTTCGATCACCGTGATGTCGCATCCCTCCGCGTTTTTCTTCAGAAGCCCCCGGGCCGTTTCCTGTGAAAACAGAAACAGATCCAGGTTGGAGCTTTTCGCACCGATCACAGTGGAGTGGAACATCGGGTCGATGTAATCCGGCCCGGATTTGCAGGCCATAGGCTTCATCCCTCGGTTCACCAGGGCCTGTAAAATTGCGCAGCAAACAGTGGTTTTCCCGCAGCCGCTGGAGGGCCCGCCCAGCAAAAATCTCGGCGTCATGCCTGCCCCTCCCCGGAAAGAATCCAGACGGGATTCTGCCCCAGGATAAGATGGCGGTTTCCCAGCGCCCGGGCCTGCGCCGCTGTCACCTGCATCACGTCAACCTTTTGGAGGTTTAACTCCTGAAAAGCGGACAAGCAGCCTGTCAAGGTTTCCAGGCTGACAGCGGTCACGGTCAGGCGAACCCCGGCGTTCTTTGCAAGGGCCTGTTCCAAGATAGGCCGAAGCGCGCCGGAAGACCCACCCACAAAAACGCAGTCCGGCGCAGGGAGCCCGGAAAGCACCTCGGGAGCAGTCCCGGCGATGACCCGCAGGTTGGAAACGCCGAATGTAGCCTTGTTTTCCCGAAGCAGGGAAAGGGCTTCTTCGTTTTTTTCAACGGCATAGACGATCCCCTGCCTTGCAGCCAGGGAACAGGCCACGGAAACAGAGCCGGTTCCGGCGCCTACATCCCAGACAACGCTGTCCCGGCAAAGCCGGAGTTTTGAAACCGCCAGAGTCCGCACCGCCTCCTTGGTCATGGGAACCTTGCCCCGCTGAAAGCGGTCGTCCGGTATTCCGGGGGCCATCGGCGCCATGGGGATCGGCGCGGGGTTTTCGACCAGGAGAACCGCAAGATCGGCAAAGCTAATCCGGGCAAGCTCCTCCACGCTTCCACTTAAAATGCGTTCCTCGGGATAGGACAGGCGTTCGCCGGCCCAGGCGTTCAGTTGCCCGAAACCGGCACTGCACAACTGACGGCAGATGGATTCCGCCTTCATTTTTCCGCCAGTCAGGAAAAAGACCTTCCCGTTTGACTGAACCTCCCCCACAGCGTTGCAGTTTCTTCCATGGGCTGAGACTAATTTAACGTCATGCCAGGGTGTATGGAGCTTTGCGCAGAAGTAATTCACTGAGGAAATACCGGGGAGCGTGATCACCTGTTCCATGTCCAGGCGCTGATAGAGCCCGGCGGCGCCGCTATAAAAGCCGGGATCGCCGGAGAGTAAAACCGAGATCCGCGTCCCCTCAAATTCCCGAATCGCGGCGACAATTTGGTCAGGCAGTACGAGAGGCAGCTTCGGCACTGCGAATGTCTCAAAAGGCTCAAGCAGCCGCCCCGCGCCAATCAGCAGCTCACTGGAGCGAATCGCTCGGGCCGCCTCTGCGGTCAGTGTGTCAGGATTTCCCATTCCGACGCCAACCAGATAAACGGTTTTCATTTTTCCGCCTCCTGACATAGCAGTTCAAGCAGTTCTTCCAGGGACCGGCCCTGTTCCTGAACGGGCCGGGCAATCACCAGGGGCACTGCCCCCACCTCTGCGGCGGCCTCCATTTTTTCTGTAAAGCCCCCTGCCTTTCCACTATCCTTTGTCACCAGGTAGCGGGCGCCGGTTTGCCGCAGCATCGCCGCGTTGAGCGCTTTGGAAAAGGGCCCCTGCATACAGATGATTTGCTTTGCCGGGATTCCCAGACCAAGGGCAGTTTGCAGGGATTGGACACTGGGCAGGATGCGAACCCACAGCCGCTCCCGATAACCCTGAATGGCCGTGAACGCGGCAAGGTCCTTGCTTCCGGTGGTCAGCAGGATCGCCCCCTCTGTCCCGTTCAGGATTTGGGCCGCCTCGTCTGCGGAGGCTGCCCGCAGGACAGTCTCCCCATGCTCCGAGGCCCGGAGCAGCCGCAGATAGGGCAGGGAAACCCGTTCCGCAGCCGTTTTGATATGACAGCTTACCTCCGCCGCATAGGGATGCGTCGCGTCCACCACGCAGGAATAGGGTCTGCTTTTCATCAAGCGCTCCATCTCCCGGGCCCCTAGACGGCCAGTTTGAACGGTCAGGCCCTCCGCAGGCCGGATCAGGTCCCGGCCGTATTCCGTGGCTACGGAGCAGGTGACCCTGATCCCCCGGGCCGCCAGTCCCTCGGCCAGAAGCCGCCCTTCCAGCGTTCCTCCGAACAACAGGACTTCCATGGTCATTCCCCGGGCAGGAGATAGCCCCGGGGCGTCACCAGCTTATCTCCAATCACCTTTGTGCCGCTGTTTCCGATGTAAACTGTTGTAAACATATCTGCCTTTACACTCTTTAGCTGATTCAAAGTCATGATTGCGGCGGCTTCGCCCTTCCGTCCGATGTTCTGCACAAGGCCGCAGGGGGTTTCGGGCGGCTTCACCTCCAGCAGGATCTGGCAGGCCCGGTTCAGATGATCCTGCCGCTTGTGGCTGGACGGATTATAGAGGCAGATCACGAAGTCCCCTTCCGCAGCACAGCGCAGCCGCTTCTCGATCAGTTCCCAAGGAGTCAGCAGGTCTGACAGGGAAATCACCGCGAAATCGTGCATCAGCGGTGCACCTAAAACCGCCGCGCCGCCGTTTGCGGAGGTCACACCGGGAACGACCTCCAGCTCAACCTCCGGCCAGTTTTCGCTGAGCTCATAGCACAGCCCCGCCATGCCATAGATCCCGGGGTCGCCGGAGCAAACCATGGAGACGCACTTCCCCTCATTCGCCAGAGTCAGGGCCATCCGGCAGCGCTCCACTTCCTTTCTCATGGGAGTTGCGCGGAACTCCTTCCCCGGGTATGCAAACTGAATCAGGTCAACATAAGTCGTATAGCCGACGATGATGTCGCTCTGATCCAGGGCGGCGTGGGCCCGGCCGGTCAGATCGTCGCCGCCCCCGGGCCCGATTCCTACAATAAACAGCTTTTTCATAGCAGGCTCCTTAAAACTTAAGTGTCAGCGGCCTTCTCGCCGCCGCAAGGGTGACGCCGTTTTCGGCCTGTTTGGACAGGATCAGCTCTCCCCCCGACAGGACCGCCGCCCGTTCACAGACGTTATCCACACCCGTCACCGATGCGACAAAGGCTGACGAAGTAAAGTTGCCCTCCGCCCGGTTCAATTCCCCGGCGGAATAAAAATTCAGGGGCCAGTGACGGCGCCTGCAAAATTGCAATAGGCCCAACTCGTCTCTTTTCAAGTCGATGGTCGCGGCGCTGCCAACTGCCCGCCAATCAATTTCCGCTTCCCTCAGCGTTCTGGTTACGAACTCTTCCAGCTTCTGCTCCTCTGTGCCCCGTTTGCAGCCGATGCCAAGGACAATATCCCGGGGAATCAGGTGCAGGGTGCGCCGAAAGGGGCAGCAGTCCACCTCCCGGCCCACATAAATCCCCAGAGCGGGGGCGGTTGCCTGCAAGCCTCCGGGCAAGGCCCCCTCCCAGGGAAGCTCACTGAAAAATCCCACAGTTTCCCCATCCAGAAGCGCGGCGGAAATTTCCTTTGCGATTGCCCGCTCCACAAGATAGAGCCTGTTTTTCACAGCCCACGCGTCCACCGCAAAGATCCCGTTCACATCGGTGGCCGTGGAGATCACCGCCCGGCCGCCGGTCAGCTCCGCGACCCGGATGGCCAGCTCGTTGGCGCCGCCCACATGGCCGGACAACAGCGGCACCGCGAAACCTCCGGCTTCGTCCACAGAGACCACCGGCGGGTCTGAAAATTTGTCGCGGACATAAGGGGCAATGGCCCGAACCGCGATGCCTGCGGCGGAGACAAAGACCATGGCGTTCCCCTGCTCAAAGCACCTTGCCGTCCAGTCTTGCAGGCTGCCGTAGGAATGGGCGCCAAATTCCGCCGAATAGCGCGGCGGAGTCCATAGGCTGCCCTCCAGTGACCGGGCCAAACGCTGTCCCAGTCGGCAGCCCTGCCGGGTGAAGGCAATTACCGCTGTCATGGCTTCCCCTCCCGGCAGCTGTGGGAAAAGCCGGGATCATAGAGCCTGGAGCGTTCATAATCCCCGCCCAGGAAATCGCCCACGGTAATCAGGGCGGTTTTCGTAATCCGATTGGCCTTAGCCGTTTCCGCCAAGGTGCCGACGGTACAGCGGTACACCTGTTCCTCCGGCCAGGTGGCCTTATAGACGATGGCGGCGGGGGTATCCGGCTCGTACCCCCCCGCCATCAATTCCAGCTGGGCCTGTTCCAGCAAGCCGGAGGAGAGGAACAGCACCATGGTGCTGTGATGGCTTGCCAGCAGACGGAGCCGCTCCCTCTCGGGAACCGGCGTTCTCCCCTCTGCCCGGGTGATAATCACCGTCTGGCTCACGTTGGGCAGCGTATACTCAGCCCGCAGCGCAGCGGCGGCTCCGCAGAACGAGGAAACGCCGGGGGTCACGTCAAAGCGGATGCCGTCCCGGGTCAGGGCGTCCATCTGCTCCCGAATAGCGCCGAAAATGGAGGGATCACCGGTGTGGAGGCGGACGGTGGTCTTCCCCGCCCGCTCCGCACCGCGCATGGCGGATAAAACCTCCTCCAACGTCATGGAGGCGGAATCCAAAATCACGCAGTCTGCTTTGCAGTACTCCAGCAAGGCCGGATTGACAAGAGACCCCGCGTAGATCACCTGATCCGCCTCCCCCAGCAGGCGCGCCCCCCGCAGGGTAATCAAATCCGGTGCGCCGGAACCGGCGCCGACAAAATGAATCATATCATATCCCCTTCCGATGTAAGGAAAGCAGTTGGGCAGCACCCGAGGTCTGTCCGAGAACGCCATATACCTTGGAGAAAAACAGGGCTTCCGCTTGGACGCCCTTTGCCCGGCGATGCAGGTTTTCGCCAATCGCCGCCGCCATACGCTCCATAACGGGGGCGAGCAGCGACGCCTCCTCCAGAAGGGCCAGGCACTCATCGGTGACCGCGCAGAGGTAGAGCCTTTCAAGCAACGCTCGCTCCCCTCCGCAGAGAGCCGTGTGGGTGACAAACACCTCCCGGCGCCCATCCGCAGTTCTGGAATGGGTGTCAAAGACGCCGGCGGCCAGCTTGCATAGCTTCCCGATATGCCCCACCAGCAAAACAGAGCGGAAGCCCAGCTCGGAGCAGCAGTCCAGCGCCTCTCCGATGTAGTTGGAGCACTCCGCAGCCTCCGCGATATCCAGCCCCAGCACATCCCTGGAAAAATCCGTTCCGAAATTGCCGGGCACCAAAAGCAAATCCCGCTTGCCGGAGGCTGCCAGCATTTTGAGTTCCGCCCGTGTGGTGTCCACCAGCGCCTGGCGGCTCATGGGGCGGACGATGCCGGAGGTTCCCAGGATGGAGAAGCCCCCCACAATGCCCAGCCGGGCGTTCATGGTTTTCTCGGCAAGCTCCTCCCCCTTTGGGGCGGAGATAACGGCCCGAAGTCCCCCGGGCTCCCGAACCGCCTCCAGCGCCCGCTTCAATTCCCCGGCAATCATCCTGCGGGGAACCCGGTTGATGGCGGCGGCGCCCACCGGCTGATCCAGGCCGGGACGGGTCACCCGGCCGATCCCCTGTCCCCCGTCGATTTCAATTCCGCTTGGAATCCGGGTGACGGTTGCCACAATCAGGGCGCCGTCTGTCACGTCAATATCGTCGCCGGCATCCTTGCGGATGCCGCAGGAGGCAGCATCGGAGGTCAGGGAACACTCCTCCGGCTCCAGTTCCACCGCAATGCCGGCAGGCGTGTTGATCCGAACCGCAGCCGGGAACTTCCCGGTGAGGAGCGCTTCCGCCGCGCAGCGGGCGGCTCCCGCCGCGCAGGTGCCTGTGGTATAGCCGCACCGCAGCCTCTTTCCGTCAACGGAAATCATCTGTTCCAGTTTCACAGCGTTCCCCTCCCCATCACAAGAAACGCGTGTTCCCTCCGGCAAACGTGCGCGAAAAGAACACGCGAACCTTTCCTAAGGAAGCGCTGAACAAATCGCTCTCGCCGATTTATTCAGAACTTTCTTAAAGTTTACCATACTTTCCCGGGAAATACCAGATGTTTTTCCGGCGAAGCC
>CAYSNK010000002.1:0-29469 GCA_964432375.1 uncultured Oscillospiraceae bacterium
ACTTTTCCCCGCCGCCGCCGATCACCGGCGGCGGTTTTCTTTTTGCGGCCCGGTTGCTATTTTGTCAGATCCATGATAGAATACCATCAAACAAACGTTCTTTTGCGAAGGAGCTGAGGGATATGCCAAGCCGTCCGCTGGCGGACGAAATCCGCCCTGACAGTCTGGATGATGTGGTGGGCCAGGCCCATATTCTCGGGAAGGATAAGCTGCTGCGCCGCGTGATCGAGAGCGGGTCCATCCCCAATATGATCTTCTACGGCCCCTCCGGGACGGGAAAGACCACCGTGGCCAACATCATCGCCCGGCGCACCAACCGGGCCCTGCACCGGCTCAACGCCACCACCGCCAGCCTTTCCGACCTGCGGGAGGTAATGGCGGAGGTAGACACTCTGATGGCTCCCAACGGTGTGCTGCTCTATCTGGATGAGATCCAGTATTTCAACAAAAAGCAGCAGCAGTCCCTGCTGGAATTTATGGAGAGCGGCAAGATCACCCTGATCGCCTCCACCACGGAGAATCCCTATTTCTATGTATACAACGCTGTGCTGTCCCGCTCCACGGTGTTTGAGTTCAAGCCGGTGTCCGCCGGGGAGGTAAAGCCGGCGCTGCTCCGGGCATTCCATATTCTGGAGGAGCGGAAAAGGTGCGCCATCCGCCTGGAGGACGGCGTGCTGGACTGCCTGGCCCACGCCTGCGGCGGCGATGTGCGGAAAGGGCTGAACGCGGTGGAGCTGCTGGTGGGCAGCGCTCCCGTCCTGGGAAATGAAATCAGCCTGACGCTGGAAAACGCCGAGGCTGCGGCGCAGCACTCCGCCCTGCGCTATGACCGGGAGGACGACAGCCACTACGATATCCTCTCCGCGTTCCAGAAGTCCATCCGGGGCTCCGACCCCGATGGAGCTCTCCACTACCTGGCCCGGCTGCTGGCGGCGGGAGACATGATCTCCGCCTGCCGGAGGCTGATGGTCACGGCGGCGGAGGATGTGGGCCTGGCCTATCCCCAGGCCATGGTGATCGTCAAGTCCTGTGTGGACGCGGCCAACCAACTGGGCCTGCCGGAGGCCCGGATTCCCCTGGCCGAGGCGGTCTGCCTGCTGGCGACGGCCCCCAAGTCCAACTCCGCCATCAACGGCATCGACGCTGCCCTGGCGGACGTGAACCGGGGCAAAAGCGGGGAGATTCCCGCCCACCTGCGGGACAGCCACTATTCCGGCGCCGCCAAGCTGGGCCGGGGGCTGACCTATCAGTACCCCCATGAATTTCCCGATCACTGGGTCCCCCAGCAATACCTGCCGGATGAGCTGGCGGACCGGCATTATTACGAATACGGGGAGAATAAGACCGAGCAGGCGGCCAAAGCCTATTGGGAGCGGGTTAAACAGGGCCGTTGACCCGGCTGGCGTCCCACAGGGCCAGATCCGGCCGGGGGCTGTCTGCCGGGGCGTACTGCCAGCGGGGGAGGCAGCCGGAGGTCAGATAGTATTCCAGCGGGGCCGGGGGAGGCGCTTCCTGGAGCCTGCTGATGACGGACAGCTTGAGCTTCATCCGCCGGGGCAGGATGGATTTGATGCAGACCGCCACCCAGTCCCCCTGGCGCAGCCCCCGGTGCTGCTCGGCGAGGCCGGACAGGTTGGGGGCCAGCTCCACAAAGGCCCCGTACTCCTGGATGCTGCGGACAATGCCGGGGACGGTTTCCCCGGGCCGGAAGCGGGCGGCGTTTTCCTCCCAGGTGCCCAGCAGCTCCCGGTGGGACAGAGTGACCCGCCCCTGCTCCGGAGAAAGCCCGGTGATCAGCGCGAAGATTTCCTGCCCCACCCGGAAGCGGGCGGAGGGGTGAGGGATTCGGGAAACGGAGATCTGCTCGATGCCGATCATGGAGGGCAGGCCGCAGCCCACGTCCACAAAGGCGCCGAAGGGCTCCAGATGGGTGACGGTGGCGGGGATGATCTCGCCGGGGCGCCGGCGGAGCAGGGCGGCCAGGGCGTCCTCCTGGGCGGCCCTCCGGCTGAGCCGGGGGAGGATGGTTCCGTTCCGGCCCTCCAGACCTTCGATATAAAAGCAGACCGGGCGGCCCACCCGGGTCATAATGGCGATATCCCGGGTGGAGCCGTCGGAAATGCCAAGGGCGGTTTCCTCCCGGGGGATTTCTGCCTCCCAGGGGCCAAGGGAGACCCAGAGGTTGTGCTCCCGGTCGCAGCGCCGGGCAAGGGCCTCCACCGGCGTGCGGCGTTCCCAGGCGGAATAGACCCCCTCCGCCGTTTGGAGCAGGCGCTGGTTTTCTTCCGTTCGATACAGCCGGCCCTCCGGCAGGAACTCTTTCATATTGCTCCTCCTTTCGCAGATATTGCTACTCTATGCGCGGGGGAGGGAAAGCTGAACCCGCCGGAGAAGGGCAGCCAAAATTTTTCGGAGGGCGTTTTATCTCCGGCATAGCCCTTGTGCTTCCCATTTGAATCTGATATAATAAATTGAACTATGGGATCTCTGAACCAATGCGTCACCGGTGCCTGGCGCCCTTTTCTGACGAAGAATCTCTCGCGAAGCGCTTTCGCCGGTTGATTCGGAGTTTCCCGATCTCCCCAGGAAAGCCGGTGGCCGCGTTGAGCTCTGTGATGACATTCCTTCAAAATTTAAACCTGCAAAGCCTGATTTCCCTGGCCATCAGCGTTGTCTCCGCCCTGCTGTGCATCACCTTCCATGAGATGAGCCACGGCTTTGCGGCCCTGAAACTGGGAGATCCCACGGCAAAGGCCCGGGGCCGGCTTTCCCTGAACCCGCTGAAGCATATCGACCCGGTGGGCCTGGTGATGATGATCGTGGCCGGAGTGGGCTGGGCGAAGCCGGTGCCCATTGACTCCCGCTATTTTAAACACCCCAAGCGGGACATCGCCATTACCGCCCTGGCGGGGCCGGTCAGCAACTTTGTCCTCAGCTGGGGGGCCCTGCTCCTGGCCTCCGGCGTCTATTTTATCTGGTATCTCAACACGGGCGGCATGGCGTCCGCCTACGCGCTCATCTTCCTCATCCGCGTGGCGGTGCTCAGCGCGGGTTTGGGGATTTTCAACCTGATCCCCATTTCTCCGCTGGACGGCTCGAAGGTGCTGTTCTCCCTGCTGCCCCAGAGGATCTACTTTCAAATTCTGAAATATGAGCGTTACGGCATGATCCTGATGGTGGTTCTGGTGTTCTTCGGCGTGTTTGACCGGCCGCTGTCCTTCCTGATTCGCGGACTGCTGAAGGGGCTGTGCGGAATTTCCGGGTTCCCATACCAGCTTTTGCTCTATATCATGTGACGGAGGTGTGAGCTTGGAGACGCCCGTATACCATTTGGAGCACGTTGTCAAAGCAAAAGAGAACCGGGAGGATTTTAACGGCCCCCTGGATCTGATCCTCCACCTGCTCAGCAAAAATAAAATGGAGATCGCCGACATCCAGATCGCGCTGATCCTGGAGCAGTATCTGGACTGGATGGAGCGGCGAAAGAAACTGGATCTGGAGGTGGCCAGCGAGTTTGTGGCCATGGCCTCCCAGCTCATCTTTATCAAGACCCGTATGCTGCTGAATATCCACGATGAGGAGGCGGCCAGCGAGCTGGAGCAGCTCCAGCAGGTTTTGACGGAGCACCAGCGCCACGAAAATTACCTGAAAATAAAGGCGGTCAGCGAAACCCTGCGAAGCCGCTATCTGGTGGGCCGGGACTATATGGACAAGCAGCCGGAGCCCCTGCCCCAGCAGAAGGAGTACCGCTATGTGCATCAGCCGGAGGATCTGCTGAAGGGCATCAAAAGCGCCATGGCCAGAGGGGACTCCAAGGCGCCGCCGCAGTTCCGGAGCTTTGTGGGCATCGTGGGCCGGGAGCCTTACCCCGTGGCCGGAAAGGCCAGGGAGGTGATCCGGCGGCTGGTGGCCTCCGGCGTGACCCGGTTTCGCGCCCTGTTCCGGGGCAGCAGGAGCCGGTCGGAGATCGTTGCCACCTTTCTGGCGGTCCTGGAGCTCTGTAAAAACAGAAAAATCCATTTGGCGGGGACGGACAGCGAGTGTACCGTCACCTGCACGGACGGGGACAGCCGGGGGGAGCTGGCGCTGTCGGAGGACTATCAGTGAGAGAGAGGGTGACCGGATATGGAAGAACGGGACATAGAATCTGCCATCGAGGGCATCCTATTTGCGGCGGGGGAACCGGTGAAGCAGGAGCGGATCGCCCTGGCCCTGGGGATTGAACCGGAGACCTGCCGGGAGGCGCTGGAACGGCTGTCTGACCGATATAGCTATGAGCGCCGGGGGATTCGGATCGTCCGGCTGGAGGATAGCTGGCAGATGTGCTCGGCCCCGGAGCAGGCGGAGGTGATCCGCCGGGCTTTGGAGCGGAGGAAGCCGCCCCAGCTTTCCCCCCCGGCGCTGGAAGCCCTGTCTGTGGTGGCCTATTACCAGCCCACCACCCGCACCTATGTGGATCAGATCCGGGGAGTTGACAGCTCCTATACCATGGGACTGCTCCAGGAGCGGGGGCTGATCGAGGAGTGCGGCCGCCTGGACGCTCCGGGCCGGCCCATCCTGTACCGGACCACGCCGCTGTTTCTGCGCTCCTTCGGCCTGAAATCCCTGGATGATTTGCCGGAGCTGCCGGACAGCGCGGGGGAGGAAGGCCCGGAGAAAAAGCCGGAGCCCATGACGGAGGGAGAGGGATAACGTGAAAGCGGTTATCATTCTGCTGGCCATTTTCCTCCTCCTCTTCCTCATCGGGCAGATTCGGGTGGGAGGCCGGGTGGAGTATTCCCAGGAGGGGCTGAAAGCCTGGCTCCGAATCCACGGTTTGCCGGTCTTGCTATACCCCAGGCCAAAAAAGGCGAGAGGGCCGGAGGACGAGGCCAAAGCGGAAAAGAAGAGGCGGCGCAGGGAAGAAAAAGCCGCCAGAAAGAGGGCAAAAAAAGCCAAAAAAGGGGAAGCTGAGCCGGAAACCCGGGAGCAGCCCCGGAAGAAGGGCGGCGGCGTGCAGCTGGTGCTCCGGCTGCTGCCTGTGGGCGTGGAGGCGTTGGGGGCGCTGAAAAAGCGAATCCGCATTGACCGGCTGACCCTTCACTATACAGCGGGGGGCGACGACGCGGCAAAGACGGCCTTGACCTATGGCAGGCTCTCCGGCGCGGCGGGGATGATCGTGGCCCTGCTGGACAACAGCTTTCAGGTAAAGCAGCAGGAGATCACCATGGATGTGGACTTCCTGGCGGAAAAGGCCACGGTCTATCTGGACGTTGGCCTTTCCATAAAAATCGGGCAGATTCTGTACCTGGGTTTGCGCTATGGCGCTGCCAGCCTGAAGGTATTTATGAAGCATAGAAAAGGGCAGAAAGCTCTGCAAGCGCCCAATCAAACCGAAGAAAACCATGAAAATAAATAAAGGCGGTGTTCAATATGGAAGAAAAGCATCCTATCGGTGACTTAATGGAGGTTACCATGTCCAAAATCCGGGAAATGGTGGACGTCAACACGATTGTCGGCACGCCCATCCAGGCGGGCGATGTGACCATCATCCCGGTGTCCAAGGTCAGCTTCGGCTTTGCCTCCGGCGGCTCTGACTTTGCGACGAAGAATCAGCCCGCAGGCAAGGACAACGCCTTTGGCGGCGGCAGCGGCGCGGGGGTAAACATTGTGCCCATCGGATTCCTGATCGTGCGCGGCGACAGCGTGAAAATGCTGCCCATCGCGGTGCCTGCGGCCACCACTGCGGACCGCGTCCTTGAAATGGTGCCGGACATCGTGGAAAAGATTGCCGAGATGGTGCCCAAAAAGGAAAAAAAGGAAGAGGCCGAGACGGAATAACCCGGGAAAAAGCCCGCATACTAGGAGCATCTCAAAAGAGGAGGTGCTCCTGTTGCGCGCAAAAGGGATTTTGCTGTCCGCAGTGCTGGCCCTGGGGCTGTGCTGCCAGAGCGCCCGGGGCCTGGAGCCCTCCGCCGGGGCCTGGGCGCTGGCGGACGGGGACAGCGGGCGGATTCTGCTGGGCAGCCATGTGGAGGAGCGGCGGCTGATCGCCAGCACCACCAAGCTGATGACGGCGTATACGGCGGTTCAGCTGGGGGTGGATCTCGATCAGACTGTGACGGTTTCCGACGAGGCCGCCGCCACAGAGGGCTCCTCCATGTATCTGCGGCCGGGGGAAAAGCTGACCCTGGGAGAGCTCCTGTGGGGGATGCTTCTGGTGTCCGGAAACGACGCGGCCAACGCCCTGGCGGAGGGCTGCTGCGGGGAGCGGGAGGCTTTTGTGGAGCGGATGAACGAGTGCGCGGCGGCCCTGGGCATGGAACACACCCACTTTGACAACCCCACCGGGCTGGACGGAGAAACCCATTACTCCACAGCGGAGGATCTGGTGAAGCTGGCTGCGGCGGTGCTCCGGGAGCCGGTTTTGGCGGAGATCGTCTCCACCGGAACCGCCACGGTTGGGGGGCGGAGCCTGACCAACCACAATAAGCTGCTGGCCCTGTACCCGGACTGCACCGGAATGAAAACCGGCTACACGGAGGCGGCGGGGCGGACGCTGGTCTCCAGCGCCAAGCGGGATGGGAGAACCCTGATCTGCGTCACCCTCAACGACCCCAACGACTGGGATGACCATATCGCCCTGTATGAGCTGGGCTTTGCGGACTACCATCTGGAGACGGTGTGCAGCGCAGGAGAGGCGCTGGAGGAATACGCGCTGCCGGAGAGGTTCCTGCGGGCCGAAGCCTGCGCCGAGCGGACGGTTCGGGTGCTCTGCGGCCAGGGGGAGACCATCACCCGCACCGTCATCCTGGAAGAAGGGGCGGGGAGCCTGCTGCGGAACGGCAGCAGGATCGGCACCGTCCGCTATTATATTGACGGCGTGCAGGTGGGGGAAACCGGCCTGCTGGCAAGAATCAACTGAGAGGAGAACCGGAATGGAGGAGCGCCTGCAAAAGCTCATATCCGCCGCCGGAATTGCCTCCCGCCGCCAGGCGGAGGCGTACATAAAGGCGGGACGGGTCACGGTGAACGGGGCGGTGGCCCGGCTTGGGGACCGGGCGGATGTCCGGCGGGACGAGATCTGCCTGGACGGAACGCCGGTGAAGCCGGCGGAGCGGCTGGTCTACCTGATGCTGAACAAGCCCAGGGGCTATGTGACCACGCTGGCGGATGAAAAGGGGCGGAAAACTGCGGCCCAGCTTGTGGCGGGCTGCGGAGCCAGGGTCTACCCCGTGGGGCGGCTGGACATGGATTCCGAGGGGCTGCTGCTCTTTACCAACGACGGCGGCCTGGCCAACCGGCTGCTCCACCCCCGGAATCAGGTGGAAAAGGAATATCAGGTGCAGGTGAGGGGAAACTGGAAAGCGGCGCTGCCCATCCTGCGGGGCCCCATGGCGCTGGACGGCTGCCCGCTGGCCCCGGCCCGGGTGGAGCTGCTGGAGGGCAGGGGCCGGATCGCCCGGATGACCTTCGTCATCCACGAGGGAAAGAACCGCCAGATCCGCCGGATGTGCGAGGCGGCGGGGGTTCAGGTCTTGCGGCTGAAGCGCGTGCGGGAAGGCAGTCTGGAGCTGGGGGATCTGCCCCCGGGCGCGTGGCGGAGCCTGACGCCGGAGGAGCTCGAAAAGCTCCGGGGAATATGAAAGTATCCTGCCCGGGCTTGCAGGGCCGGCGGGACGGCTGCCGGAAAAATTGGCGGTTTTGCCGGGAAACTCCCGGGGCGGGACGGCGGAGATTTGTCTGTTTCGGCGTATGAGCGGGGTTTGAATGTGGTGAAATGAATCCTGCAAAAAAATGCTTGCAATTTCCCATTGGATGGGCTATATTTATTGCGTGAATTTCAGGCCGCCCCCGGGCGGCCCTGTCAAAGCGGAAGGGAATTTGTATGGCTAGAGATATTTTATCCACCATTCAAAATAGAATGAGTACATTTTCCAAGGGCCAGAAGCAGATCGCCAGATTTATTCTGGAGTCCTATGACAAGGCTGCCTTTATGACCGCCAGCAAGCTGGGCAGGACGGTGAACGTCAGCGAATCCACCGTGGTTCGCTTTGCCGCCGAGCTGGGCTACGACGGATACCCCAGTATGCAGAAGGATCTGCAGGAGATGATTCGCAGCAAGCTGACCACGGTGCAGAGGATCGAGGTCAGCAACAACCGGATCACCGATCAGGATGTGATGGCCCAGGTCATGCAGTCGGATATTGAGAAGATACGCCTGACCCTAGAGGAAACCGACCGGGATGCCTTTGATCGGGCAGTGGAGGATATTATTTCCGCCCGCCGCATCTATATTCTGGGCGTGCGCTCCGCCAGTACCATTGCAAACTTCATCAGCTTTTACTTCAATTTGATCTTTGACAATGTGGTGACGGTTTACACCAACTCGGTCAGCGAGGTCTTTGAACAGATCATGCGGATCGGGCCGGAGGATGTGTTTATCGGCGTCTCCTTCCCCCGCTATTCCACCCGCACCGTCAAATCCATGCGCTTTGCCAAGAACCAGGGGGCAAAGGTCATCGCAATTACGGACAGCCTGCATTCCCCCCTGGCCCGCCTTGCGGATGAAACGCTGCTGGCCAAGAGCGACATGGCCTCCTTTGTGGACTCCCTGGTGGCGCCGCTGAGCCTGGTCAACGCGCTGATCGTGGCCATCGGACGGAAGAAGAACCAGGATTTGCCCGCAACCTTCAGCCGTCTGGAGCAGGTCTGGGCTGAGTATGACGTCTATGAAACCCCGGAGGACGAGGAAGCTGATCTGGGCAGCCTTTGAGAGGGAGAGCGCAAAGCCGCGGCAGTGGTTGCCGCGGCTTTTACGGAGGTAAGCGGTTTTGACGGAGAGGAAGCACATTCTGGTGGTTGGCGGCGGCCCCGCCGGCATGATGGCGGCGATTGCTGCCGCAGAGCGGGGCTGCCGGGTGACCCTGGTGGAGCGCAATCAGAAGCTGGGGCGCAAGCTGTATATTACGGGAAAGGGCCGGTGCAACGTCACCAACCACTGTACCTGGGAGGAGACCCTGAAAAACATTCCCCGGAACCACAAATTCCTGTATAGCGCCATGTCCGCCTGGGGGCCGAAGGATACGGAGGCATTTTTCGAGGCCCTGGGGGTAAAACTGAAGGTGGAGCGGGGGAACCGGGTGTTCCCCGCCAGCGACCGGGCGGCGGATATCGTGGACGCCCTGTTCTTCCGGATAAAGCGGCTGCGGGTCGGCATTGTCACCGGCGCGGCGGAGTCCCTGCTGACAGACCATGGCCGGGCGGCGGGGGCGAAGCTGGAGGACGGAAGGAGCCTGGAGGCCGATGGAGTGATTCTTGCCACCGGCGGCCTCTCCTATCCCCTGACCGGCTCCACCGGAGACGGCTATCGCATGGCCCGGGAGGTGGGGCACACCATTGTGGCCCCCAAGCCCTCCCTGGTTCCCCTGGTGGAGGAGGGGGACACCTGCGCCAGGATGCAGGGCCTCTCCCTGAAGAATATTGAAATCAAGGTGAAAAATCAGAAAAATCAGGTGGTTGATTCGGAATTTGGGGAGCTGCTGTTCACCCATTTCGGGCTGTCCGGCCCGGTGGTTCTGAGCGCCAGCGCCACCATGAAGGACTTTGACAAAAACAGATTTTCCGTTATAATAGATCTGAAGCCCGCGCTGGATGAGAAGAAGCTGGACGCCAGGGTCTTGCGGGAGCTGGAAGAGAATCCGAACCGGGATTACCAGAACATCCTCTCCCGCCTGGTGCCCCGGCTGATGGTGCCGGTGCTGGCGGAGCGCACAGGGGTACCCGGGGACACCAAGGCAAATTCCGTGACCCGCGCCCAGCGGCGGGCCCTGGTGGAGGAACTGAAGGGGTTTCAGGTGCCCATCGCCGGCCCGAGGCCGGTGGAGGAGGCGATTGTCACCTCCGGCGGCGTGAAGGTCAGCGAAGTGAACCCGGGCACCATGGAATCGAAAAAGCTGCCCGGCCTGTATTTCGCCGGGGAACTGCTGGATGTAGACGGTTACACCGGCGGCTTTAATCTGCAAATTGCCTGGGCCACCGGCCATGCCGCCGGAGTTCACAGCGCGGAGCAAATCGGAAAGGAACCGGATGGGTTATGAATTGCAATATTGCCATCGACGGCCCTGCCGGTGCGGGAAAGAGCACCGCTGCCAGGCGCCTGGCCAAGGAGCTGGGCTATCTCTATGTGGACACCGGAGCCATCTACCGGACGGTGGGGCTGTATGCCCGCCGGAACGGGATCGCCCCGGAGGATGGGGAGGGGATCGCCGCCCTGCTGCCGGAGATCCGAATCGACCTCTGCTATGGGGCGGACGGTGTCCAGAGAATGATTCTGAACGGGGAGGATGTCAGCGGCGAGATCCGCACCCCCGAGATCTCCGCCTATGCCTCCGGAGTGGCTGCGGTTCCGGCGGTCCGGGCCTTCCTGCTGGGGATGCAGCGGGAGCTGGCCGGAAAGGGGAAGGTTGTGATGGACGGCCGGGATATTGGCACGGTGGTTCTGCCTGATGCCGCGGTGAAGATTTTTCTCACCGCGTCTCCGGAGACCCGGGCCAGGCGCCGCTATCTGGAGCTGAAAGCGAAGGGCTCCCGGCAGTCCTATGAACAGGTGCTGGCGGAGGTGCTCCAAAGGGATAACCAGGACGCCACCCGGACGGTTGCTCCCCTGAAACAGGCCGAGGACGCGGTGCTGGCCGATACAAGCGCGCTGGATTTGGAGGAGAGCGTGGCGCTTCTCCTGCGGATCGTCCGGGAAAAATTAGCCGACAGGTTGGTGACGGAAGATGGAAGCTGAAAACAACAGAAGCAGGAAAAAAACCGTGGATTTTGAAACCAAACGGAAGAAGATCAACCGGATGTTTCAGTTTATCTACCTGATCGTGTGGCCCTTTTTTAATCTGGTTCATCCCATCAAGGTGCTGCATAAGGAGCGCCTCCCCCAGGGGGCCGCATTGGTGTGCCCCAACCACACCTCCCTGTCCGATCCGGTTATTATGATGCTGGCGGGGGGCCGAAAGGCCGGAATCCGGGCCATGGCCAAGCAGGAGCTGCTGGACACGCCTGTCCTGGGCAAAATCGTGGCGGCACTGGGGGTGTTTGGCGTCCGCCGGGGGGCTGCCGACGTGGGCGCCGTTAAGACGGCCATCCGCTATCTGAAGGCGGGGGATAAGGTCATCATGTTCCCGGAGGGGACCCGCGCCGCCGAGGGCCAGGATCTGGAGGCCAAAAATGGGGTGGCCATGATCGCGCTGAGAACCGGCGCGCCCATTTTCCCGGTTTATATCCAGCCGAAGAAGCGCTGGTTCCGCTGGACCTATGTGGTGTATGGGGAGCCGTTCTACCCGGCCTGCGAGCATAAGCGCCCCACAGAGGAGGATTACCACCGAATCGGCCTGGAGTGGAAGAAGCGGGTGCAGGAACTGGGAGAGAGCGTGAAATGACCGTTACACTGGCAGAATCCGCCGGCTTCTGCTATGGCGTGAAGCGGGCGGTTGACCTGGCGGAGCAGACTGCGGAGGACGGCGGGCCCTGCGCCATGCTGGGCCCGGTGATCCACAATGCCCATGTTGTGGCGGAACTGGAGGCCAAGGGAATGAGGTGTATCGCCGCCCCCGAGGAGGCGGAGCCCGGCACAAGGGTGATCATCCGCTCCCACGGCGAGCCCCGAAGCACCTACGAGCGGCTGGAACGGGCCGGGGCCGTGATCCTGGACGCGACCTGCCCGAACGTGTCCCGCATCCACAGGCTGGTGGCCCGGGCGGGGGAAGCCGGGCGGATTCCCATTGTCGTGGGGGCCCGGGCCCACCCCGAGGTGGTGGCCATCGCGGGCTGGAATGAGAACGCGGTGATCGTGGAGAACGGGGCAGAGCTGAAAACCTGGCTGGAGGAAGTCCCCGGCCGGGAGAATTTGCCCCTGACCTTTGTTTCTCAGACCACTTCCACCCGGGTTATTTGGGAAAAATGTATAGAAAATGCAAAAAAGGTGTGTACAAACGCCGAAATCTTTGATACAATATGTAATGCTACCTGTCGCCGCCAGTCAGAGGCGCAGAGGTTGGCATCTGCCTGTGACGCGATGATCGTCATTGGAGACCGGAAAAGCTCCAATACCCGGCACCTGGCCGAGCTGTGTGGGGAAAACTGCCCCACCGTCTGCTGGATTGAGAGCGCGGACGAATTAGACCCTCAGTCCCTGGCCCAGGCAGAATTTATTGGGATCACAGCGGGCGCATCAACGCCCGGGTGGATAATTAAGGAGGTAAAAAACAAAATGAGCGAGGAAATTATGGAGATCGAAAAATCTTTCGCGGAGATGCTGGAGGAGTCGATCAAAACTTTAAATACAGGAGATAAGGTAGTTGGTACTGTCGTAGGCATCACACCTACTGAAGTCCAGGTTGAACTGGGCACCAAGCACGCGGGCATCATCCCTACCACGGAACTGACCGACAATCCCTCTGTGAAGGTGGAGGACGTTGTCCACATCGGCGACCAGATCGAGACTTATGTGATGCGGGTCAATGACCAGGAGGGCATTGCCACCCTGTCCAAGAAGCGCCTGGACTCCGTCAAGAATTGGGACGACATTGAGGCCGCCCGGGAGAACAAGACCGTGGTGGAGGGCACTGTTACCGAAACCAACAAGGGCGGCGTTGTGGTGAACGTTCACGGGATTCGGGTGTTTGTGCCCGCCTCCCAGACCGGCCTGCCCCGCAATGCCGACATGGAGAGCCTGGTCAAGACCACGGTTCGCCTGCGCATCACCGAGGTCACCCGGGCCCGCCGCCGGGTGGTTGGCTCCATCCGGGCGGTTGCCGCTGAGGAGCGGGCCGCGAAAGCCGCCGCCGTCTGGGAGTCCATCGAGCCCGGCAAGAGATACACCGGCGTTGTCAAGAGCCTGACCTCCTACGGCGCGTTCGTGGACATCGGCGGCGTGGACGGCATGGTTCACATCTCCGCCCTGTCCTGGAGCCGCATCAAGCATCCCTCCGAGGTTGTTTCCGTGGGAGACACCGTTGAGGTTTATGTGATCTCCGCTGACCCTGAGAAGAAGAAGATCTCCCTGGGCATGAAGAATCCCGACGAGAACCCCTGGGAAATCTTCACCAGCAAGTATCAGGCCGGGGATGTTGCAACCGTTAAGGTCGTCAAGCTGATGACCTTCGGCGCCTTTGCCGAGATCGTCCCGGGAGTGGACGGGCTGATCCACATTTCCCAGATCGCGGATCACCGCATCGGGAAGCCCAGCGACGTCCTGTCCGAGGGCCAGGTCGTAGACGTGAAGATCACCGACATCGACATGGAGAGGAAGAGAGTTTCCCTGTCCATCCGCGCCCTGCTCCAGGAGCCCGAGGAAGAGGAAGAGGAGTAATCTTTCCAAGGAAGTCCGCCCCGTTCTTTGAAACGGGGCGGATTTTTGCGCCCATGGCGAAGGCGGGATCACAGGGCAGCTCCGATTGCTCCGGCAAGGACAGCCGGGGCAACAAAAGGATTGAGAACAGACGGAAAATGAATTATAATTAAGATAGATCACAGGTTAGGAGGAACGGAAGATGTCTGGTCTGCTTGATTTGCTGCGAAAAAGAAAACGGGAGCACCCCTACTGCGCCTGTATTGTGCCCGCCGCCGGCTCTGCCCGGCGGATGGAGGGCAAGGATAAGCTGATGGAGCCTTTGGGCGGGATTCCGATGATCCAGCGCACCCTGATGGCGCTGGAGTCCTGCCCCCTGATCGATGAGATTATTGTGGCCACCCGGGAGGATCTGATCGTCCCCATCGGCGCCCTGTGCGTGGAGAAGCGGCTGCTGAAAATCAGGAATATCATCCGGGGCGGCGAAAGCCGGATGGAGTCCGTGTGGTTGGGCATCCAGGCCGCCAGCCCCGAGGCGGAGCTGCTGGCAATCCATGACGGCGCCCGCCCCTTCCCCAGCCAGAGGCTGCTGAAGGAGGTTCTGGAAAAGGGGGCGGAGACCGGCGCGGCAGCCCCCGCAGTTCCGGTGAAAGACACGGTCAAGCGGGCAGAGGGGGGCGTTGTGCGGGAAACGCCGGCCCGGGATACCCTCTTTGCCGTTCAGACCCCCCAGGTGTTTGAATACGGTCTGCTGAAGGGGGCCATGTCCAAAGCCATCCGGGAGGGCTGGGAGGTCACGGACGACTGCTCCGTGGTGGAGCGCATCGGGATGACGGTGACGCTGACCCGGGGCGAATACGAAAATATCAAGGTGACCACCCCCATTGACCTGGCCACCGGGGAGGCGATTGCGTTATGTCGGGAATCGGAATGAGGATCGGCCACGGCTATGATGTACATCAGTTGACGGAGGGGAGGAAGCTGATCCTGGGCGGAGTGGAAATCCCCTGGGAAAAGGGGCTGCTGGGCCATTCCGACGCGGATGTGCTGGTACACGCCATCATAGACGCCCTGTTCGGCGCGGCGGCCATGGGGGATATTGGCCGGGCGTTCCCGGACAGCGACCCCGCATATCAGGGAATTGACAGTATGCTCCTGCTGGGGCGCACCCGGGAGATGCTGGAGGAGCGGGGCTGGCAGGTTGGCAATGTGGACGCCACAGTCATTGCCCAGCGCCCCAAGCTGATGGGCTATCTCCCCGCCATGAAAGCCCGCATCGCGGAGGTGCTGGGGGTCCAGCGGGAGCAGGTCAACATCAAGGCGACCACGGAGGAAAAGCTGGGCTTTACCGGACGGGGAGAGGGGATCTCCGCCCACGCGGTGGCCCTGATCTATCGGGAACCATCTGGTTCGGAAATGCCCTTCGGCGCATAGGATGGTCTGAGGGGCGTTTGTGTGTCGAAACAACGGAGACAGAACGCCTTGTGATTCATGCGGCTTCTTTCATCGGAGCTTGAATCGACGAAAAACCCTGATGGAGGCTTCTATGTTTTCGTATTATTATATTATTTGCCGCTCCCTGACCTATGCCCAGCGGACGGCGGCTGCGCTGGAAAAGGCCGGGGTCCACGGCTCCCTCCTTCGTGCGCCGAAGGGGATCTCCGCCGGCGGGTGCAGCTACGCGGTGCGAATCCCGGCGAACCGGCTGAACCGTGCCCTGACCACGCTGAAGGAGGAAAGGCTGTCGCCGGTGCAGGTGTTCCTGGGCGATACGGGCGGAGAGTTCCGGGAGGTAGACCTTTGATCTATCTGGACAGCGCCGCCACCGCCCTGCAAAAGCCGCCCCAGGTGGGCAGCGCCATGCGCTACGCCGTCAGCCATTACAGCAGCCCGGGCCGGGGCGGATATGCGACCTCAGCGGCGGCAGGGAACCTGGCCTACCGCTGCCGGAGGCTGGCCTGCGAGCTGTTTGAGGTGGAGAACCCGGAGCAGGTGATCTTCACCTCCAGCGCCACCCACGGCCTGAATATCGCCATCCGGAGCCTGGTGAAGCCGGGGGCAAGGGTGGTGATCTCCGGCTACGAGCACAACGCCGTGACCAGAACCCTGGAGAGCATCCCGGACGTGACCGCCACGGTGCTGGCGGGTCGGCTGTTCCAGCCCGGGGAGATGCTCCGGATGCTGGCGGAGAGCCTGGATTCCCGGTGTGACGCGGTGATCCTGTGCTATGTGTCCAACGTGTTCGGCTATGCGCTTCCCCTTGGGGAAATGGCCGGGCTTTGCCGGGAGAGAGGGGTGCCGCTGATCGTGGACGCTGCCCAGGCAGCGGGGGCCTATCCGATCCAATTTCAAAGCTGGGGCGCGGACTTTGTGGCCATGCCCGGCCACAAGGGGCTTTATGGCCCCCAGGGGATCGGGCTGCTCCTCTGCGGCCGGCCGGAGGCGCTGCCCCTGATCACCGGCGGCACGGGGAGCGAGTCCCTGCGCCAGGAGATGCCGGACTTCCTTCCGGACCGGCTGGAGGCTGGCACCCACAATATGCCGGGGATCGCCGGCCTGTACCAGGGGATGAGGTTCGTTCAGGCCGCCCGGCCGGAGCGAATCCGCAGGAGAGAGGAGGGGCTGAAGGAGGCGCTTGCCCACGGGCTTGGAAAGCTGGAGGGGGTAGAGGTCTTTTCGGGAGACTGCCAGGCGGGGGTCCTGTCCTTCCGTACCGGGGAGCTGGACTGCGAGATCCTCGCGGATCTGCTGGCCCGGCGGGGGATCGCGGTGCGGTCCGGCCTCCACTGCGCGCCCCTGGCCCACCGGACCGCAGGCACGCTGGAAAGCGGGACGGTGCGCGTCAGCTTCTCCGCCTTTTCCACCGCCCGGGATGTGAGGATCTTCTTGCGGACTCTGGGACAGATTTTGCGGGAATCGAAAGAGAAAAGTCAGAAATCCCATCTTGCGAATACCGGGAGGATGGGCTATAATAACTTATGATTGTGCGGTTCCCTTTCCGGGTAAGATCAAGATAAGAGAGACGGGGTTCTCCGGCGGGGCGGCAGCCTTGGCCGGAGATACCCCGAAGAATCAGAGGTGGACCATGGATTACTTAACTCAGATAGCCACCCAGGCGTTCCAATATTTGCTGACCATCAGGATCCAGGATATGATCGATATCGGCATCCTGTCATTCGTGATTTATAAGCTCCTGCGGCTGCTTCAGCGGACCAATGCCAGCAGCGGCGTGATCCGGGGGCTTGCCGCCATGCTGGCGGCTGCGCTCCTTGCCACGCTGCTCCAGCTAAAAGCGCTGAGTTTCCTGATCAACCGGCTGCTGGAGCTGGGCTTTATCGCCCTGATTATCGTATTCCAGCCGGAGATCCGCCGGCTGCTGGAGCAGGTGGGGCGGATCAGCCTGTCGGACATCATGGGGAAAAAAGCCGGGGAGGGCGCCCAGCTGGAGGAGGCCATCCGCCAGACGGTTCTGGCCTACACCTCCATGTCTGAGGACAAGGTGGGCGCGCTGATGGTGTTCGAGCGGAAAAACTCCCTGAGCGACTGCATTAAAAGCGGGACCGAGATGGACGCCTCTATCAACGAGGCGCTTTTGAAGAACCTGTTCTGGAACAAGGCGCCCCTGCACGACGGCGCCGTTGTGGTGCGGGAGGGCCGCATTGTGGGGGCGGGCTGTATGCTGCCGCTGTCCGGCAATGTCAACCTGAGCCGGGATCTGGGGATGCGCCATCGGGCGGGGATCGGCATCAGCGAGCATACCGATGCGGTAGTGGCCATCGTTTCCGAGGAAACCGGCGCCATTTCCGTGGCCGTGGGCGGTATGCTGAAGCGGCACCTTGCCCCGGAAACCCTGGAGCGGGTGCTGAAAAACGAGCTTCTGCCCAAGCAGGCGGAGGACAAGCAGGCGGATTCCCGGGTGCGCCGGTTCCTGAGACGGCTTACCGGCAGAAAGGATGGGACAAAGCATGATTAAACGGCTGTTCAAAAACAGGGTCGTCTGCGTCATCCTCTCCGTCCTGATCGCGGTGGTTTTCTGGGTCTATGTGGACTGGGACAACAATGACAGTATCACAAGATCCTTCTCCAACATCCCCATCACCTTTGAGGGGGAGGAGACCCTGGAGGCCCGGGGCCTGATGATCGTCCATGACGAGACAGGCGAAACCGTGAGCCTGCGCTTGAGCGGCAAGCGCACGGATATTATGAAGCTGAGCCGGGACAACATTGAAATCACCGTCCGAACCTCCCAGATCGTCAGGGCCGGCACCCAGGAGCTGGAGTATGTGATCGAGTATCCCAAAACGGTTTCGGAATCCGGCATCACGGTGGAAAACCGCAGCACGGACACGATCACGGTGGACGTGGTGGCGGAGACCAGCAAGACGGTTCAGATCCAGGCCGAATTTGTGGGAACCGTGGCGGAGGGATACTATTTTGAAACGCTGGCCTGCTCCCCGGAGCAGCTTACGGTCAGCGGCCCCCAGGAGCTGGTGGATCAGGTGAGCTATGCCCTGGTCACGGTGTCGGATACGGATGTCTCCTCCACCATCACGGCGGATTACAGCTTTAAGCTGATGGATGAAAACAAGAACGAGGTCAGCCAGGAGGGGCTGACCTGCAGTGAGACTGTGGTCACGGCGGTGCTGAAAGTCGATGCCCAAAAGACGGTTCCCCTGACGGTTTCCTTTGAGGAGGGCGGCGGCGCCACAGCGGAGAATGTGACATTTGAAATCGACCCCGAGACGATTACCGTTTCCGGCGAAGATGACCAGCTTGCGGCGCTCACCTCCGTTGATCTGGGCTCCATTGACCTGTCCCAGATTTTCGGCACCACCACCATCACCAGGGACGTCATCCTGAAGGATGGCCTGGGCAACCTGAGCGGCATTACCCAGGCCAGCATCAAGGTGAGCATCACCGGCCTGACGACCCAGAACTTCAACACAAGCAACTTTGTGATCTTGAACAAGCCGGATAATTCCGTGGTCGAGATGGTCACCGGAAACCTGAATGTGACGCTGCGGGGCACCTATGCGGCCATCAGCACCGTGACGGAGGATATGATTACGGTGACTGTGGATCTGAGCAGCGTCCCGGCCACCGCCGCGGGAACCATCACGGTGCCCGCCACTGTCCAGGTGGGCGGCGCGGAGGACGTCGGCGCGGTGGGCAGCTATTCCGTGGTGATCCGGATTGAATAAGCTGCCCCCGGCCTGCGATCATTCAGCCGGTCTTTACATCCTGGGGCGGGTTTGGTATAATATTATATCATTCTGTTCCACTGAAAAGAGGGATTTCCTTGATAAACAGTATGACCGGCTATGGCCGGGGAGAGCTGCTCTGCGGCGGGCGCTCCATTGTCGTTGAGGTGCGCGCCGTCAATAACCGCTATCTGGATTGCAGCATCAAGCTGCCCCGCAGCTACGCCTTCGCGGAGGATGCCATGAGAAGCCGGATTCAAAAGGCCGCCGCCCGAGGCAAGGTAGATGTGTTCGTCACCATGGATCGGGCCCCGGCTGACGGCCTGGCGGTGCGGGTCAACGAGCCGCTGGCGGAGAGCTATTACCGGGCGCTGACAGACCTGGGGGACAGGTTTTCCCTGGGGGAGGGGGTTTCCCTCTCTCTGCTGGCCCGCTTCCCGGACGTGCTCCAGGTGGAAAAGGCCGAGGAGGATGCCGACCAGCTTACCGCTGACCTGTGCGCGGTTCTGGATTTGGCGCTGACGGATTTCAATGGGATGCGGGCCCGGGAGGGCAGGAAGCTGGAAGAGGATGTCCTGTCCCGCCTGGTCACGCTGGAAGGCTTTTTGGCCGGTGTGGAGGAGCGCTCCCCCAAGACCCAGGCGGCGTACCGGGCCCGGCTGGAGAAGAAGCTGGCCGAGGTGCTGGGGGATCTCCAGGTGGACGAGGCCAGGATTCTCACCGAGGCGGCCATCTTCGCGGATAAGATCGCCGTGGACGAGGAAACGGTGCGCCTGCGCAGCCATATCGCCCAGTTCCGGGGGATGCTCCAAAAGGGCGGCCCGGTGGGGCGCAAGCTGGACTTCCTGGTGCAGGAGATGAACCGGGAGATCAACACCATCGGCTCCAAGTGCAGTGACCTGGAGGTTTCCAATCTGGTGGTGGATATGAAGGCGGAGCTGGAAAAGATCCGTGAACAGATCCAGAATATGGAATGAGCGGGGGAGACAAAATGAAATTGCTGAATATCGGCTTTGGCAACATGGTGTCCACCCAGCGGCTGATCGCCATTGTCAGCCCTGAGTCCGCGCCCATCAAGCGCCTGATCCAGGAGGCCCGGGATCGGGGAAACCTGATTGACGCCACCTACGGGCGGCGCACCCGGGCGGTGATCATCATGGACAACAATCATGTGATTCTCTCCGCCATCCAGCCTGAAACGGTGGCAAACCGCGCCAGTGGCCGGGATGAGCGGGACGGGGGAGAAGGTGCGGCAGAGGATGAAAGCTGAGAAAAAGGGCACCCTGCTTGTGCTGTCCGGCCCCTCCGGTGCGGGAAAGAGCACCGTCATCCGCCTGCTGATGGAGCAGCGGGGGGATCTCTACTTCTCCGTATCCTTTACCACCCGGAAGCCCCGGGAGGGGGAGCGGGAAGGCGTCAACTATCACTATGTCAGCAACGAGGAATTTGAGCGCATGATCCGCCGGGACGAGTTCCTGGAATACGCCGGCTATGTGGATCACTACTACGGAACCTCCCGCAGGCTGATCGACCGGCATCTGAATGCGGGGGAGGATGTGATCCTGGATATCGAGGTTCAGGGAGCCGCCATCGTCCGGGAAAAGCGTCCGGACGCGGTGCTATGCTTCCTGATTCCGCCCAGTTTTGAGGAGCTTTCCCGCCGGCTGCATGGCCGCCAAAGTGAAAGCGAGGCGGTCATTCAGGATCGGCTGAACCGGGCCCGGGAGGAATATAAACAGATTAAGGATTACGACTATCTGGTTGTAAACGATCAGCCGCAAAACGCGGCGGACGAGCTGGGCGCCATTTTGGACGCGGCCTCTTGCCGTGTCTCCCAGCGTTTAGACTATCTTGAGGGGGTAAAGGAAGAATGAAGCTCTATGCGATGCAGGATCTGCTGCGGGATGTGGACAGCCGCTACCTGCTGGTGAACATGGTGGCCCACCGGGCGCGGGAAATCGCGGTGGAGGCCGAGCGGAAGAAGGTTTCCCTCAGCGAAAAGCCGGTCACCATGGCCTTGGAAGAGGCAAAGGCCGGCAAGCTGGACGCCGGCTTCTGGGAAGTCTGATCGGGAAGCCCTGAGTCAACCGGCAAGAGCCGCCCGGCCCCGGGCGATTGATTCAGGGCTTCCGCAAAGTGGAGAAAAGGGCAAGAGAGTCAAGGAGATTCCCTTGCCTTTTTAAGAAGGAGCAGGAATGGAACCTCAACAGACAGCGAAAATCGCGGTTTCCGCCGCGGCCTACGCCATAGACCTCCCTTACACCT
This sequence comes from uncultured Oscillospiraceae bacterium, assembly GCA_964432375.1. Lineage (GTDB taxonomy): Bacteria > Bacillota > Clostridia > Oscillospirales > Oscillospiraceae > JAJQBJ01. The sequence goes on from CAYSNK010000002.1 coordinate 20,797, forward strand.
ATCTGCTTCCGGGGGAATTGGGGGAGCTGGCCCGGCCGGGGATGCGGGCGATGGTGCCCTTCGGTCAGGGGAACCGGCCTGTGGAGGGCATGATCCTCTCGGTGGGCCCGGAGACAGAGGAGCCGGCCTTTCAACTGAAACAGGTGCTGACCCTGCTGGACGATGCTCCGGTGGTGGACGAAAAGGCCATTCAGCTGGCCCTCTGGATGCGGGAGCGGCTGTTCTGCACCGTCTATGAGGCGGTGCGGGCCATGCTTCCGGCAGGACTGTATTTTTCCCTGAAAGACCAGTATGTGCTGGAGAAAGGGGTCAGCCGGGAAACCGCTTACGAGGCTGCCGGGGCTTCTCCGGGGGCGAAAAGGCTGCTGGACATTCTCTATTCCAACAATGGCCGGATGTCCGTGGAGGATCTGCGCACCGCTTTCGGCGCCCAAAGCCCCTCCCGGCTGATTGCCCAGCTCAAGCGGGCGGGGGTCGTGACCCTGGATGCCACAGCCGCCCGGCAGGTGGGGGACAAGACGGAGCAATTCGCGTCCCTGGCGGTGTCCGCAGAGGAGGCCCGCCGCCTGCTGGAGAGCGGCAGACGGCGCTTTCCCATCCACTTCAGTGTGGTGGAGCTGGTGGCCAGCCTGGAGCGGGTGCCGGTGACCGAGCTCTGCTACTACACCGGCGCCAGCAGGACTACCCTGAAAAACCTGGTCAGGAAGGGAATCCTGCGGCTGGAGCAGCAGGAGGTCTACCGGGAACCCGTCCAGGAGGCGGTGGAGCGGGCGGAGCCGCCGGAGCTGAACCAGGAGCAGCAGAGGGCTTTTGACGGCCTTTCAGCCCTGCTGGAGAGCGGCAAACCCAGCTGCAGCCTGCTCTACGGCGTCACCGGAAGCGGGAAAACCCAGGTCTATATCCGGCTGATCCACCAATGCCTGTCGGCGGGGAAAGGGGCGATCATGCTGGTGCCGGAAATTGCCCTGACCCCCCAGATGCTGCGGCAGTTCCGCAGCCAGTTCGGAGGGACTGTGGCCGTGCTCCACAGTATGCTCCCCACCGGCGCCCGCTATGACGAGTGGAAGCGGGTGCGGCGGGGGGAGGCCAGAGTGGTGGTGGGAACCCGGTCGGCGGTGTTCGCGCCGGTGCGGGATCTGGGGCTTATCATTCTGGACGAGGAGCAGGAATACAGCTATAAATCCGAGCAGGCCCCCCGCTACCACGCCCGGGATGTGGCGAAATACCGCAGCGTGCAGAACAGCTCCATGCTGGTGCTGGGGTCGGCCACTCCGTCGGTGGAATCCATGTTCCTGGCCAAGAGCGGGAAATACCACCTGTTTCAGTTGAACCAGAGATACAATCAAAAGCCGCTGCCCGAGGTGTTTCTGGCGGATTTGAAGGAGGAATTGCGCTCCGGAAATCCGGGCAACCTGAGCGAGTGCCTGCTGCTGGAGCTGAAGAAGAACCTGGCCCGGGGCGAGCAGAGCATCCTCTTCCTGAACCGGCGGGGCAGCAGCAAAATGGTGGTGTGCAGTCAGTGCGGCGAGGTGCCGACCTGCCAGCGGTGCAGCGTGGGCCTGACCTATCACAAGGATAACGGGCGGCTGATGTGCCATTACTGCGGCCATTCCAGGCCGCTGCCCCGGGCTTGCCCGTCCTGCGGCGGCGAGCTCACCTTCATGGGCTGCGGCACCCAGAAAGTGGAGGAGGAACTGCACCAGCAGTTTCCCGGCGTTCAGGTGCTGCGGATGGACACGGATACCGTTTCCCTGACCAACACCCATGAAAAGATCCTGAGCAAATTCCAGGAGGAGCGGGTGCCCATCCTGGTGGGAACCCAGATGGTGGCCAAGGGCCTGGACTTTGAAAACGTGACCCTGGTGGGGGTGATCAACGCGGATCAGTCCCTGTATGTGGACGATTTCCGGGCGGCGGAGCGCACCTTCGCCCTCATTACCCAGGTGGTGGGCCGGGCCGGGCGGGGAGACCGCTCCGGCCGGGCGGTCATTCAGACCTGCGCCCCCCGGAATGAAGTGCTCCGCCTGGCGGCGGCCCAGGACTACGACCATTTTTATGAGAACGAGGTCCAGCTTCGGAGGCTGAGCCATTACCCGCCCTTTTGTGAGCTCTATCGGATCGCCCTTTCCGGGGAGAACGAGGGCGACGTGCTCCGGGCCGGGGTGCGCATCCGGGACGGGGCGGTTCAGTGGGCCAAGCTGCCCGACCTGCGCCAGGCGGAGGTCAGGGTTTACGGCCCGGTGGCGGCGGGCATCCTGAAGGTGAACAACCGCTATCGCTATTATTTGCATATATATGGACAAAGCTGCCCCCAGCTGCGCCGGATGCTGGCCCAGCTCCTGCAGGCGGCTTTTCAGGATAAACAAAATCGCGGGGTGTCTGTCTATGCGGACTGGAACCCCCTGGATTAAGAGGAGCGAAGAACATTTATGGCAACCAGAAAAATCATCCTGGAGGGCGACGAGGTTTTGTATAAGAAATCCCGCCCCGTGACCAATTTTGACAGGCGTCTGCATATTCTGCTGGACGATATGCGGGAAACGCTGCTCCAGGCCAACGGCATCGGCCTGGCCGCCGTGCAGGTGGGCATCCTGCGCCGGGCTGTGCTGGTCATCAATGAGAAAGAAGAGGTTCTGGAGCTGATTAACCCGGAGATCGTCGAGACCTCCGGAGAGCAGGAGGGGCTGGAGGGCTGCCTGTCCGTCCCCGGCTATTACGGCGTTGTGAAGCGCCCCATGCAGGTGAAGGTTCGGGCCCAGGATCGAAACGGGAACCCCTTTGAGGTGGAGGACGTGGGCCTGACCGCCCGCTGCTTCTGCCATGAGATCGAGCATCTGGACGGCCATCTGTTCAAGGAAAAGGCCACGCGGATGTATACCGCAGAGGAGCTGGACGAGATGGAAGAGGAAGAAGAATAGGGATGCGAATTGTATTCATGGGCACCCCCGCCTTCGCGGTGCCCTCTTTGGAGCGGCTGATTGCGGACGGCTATGAGGTCGTGGGCGTCTTTACCCAGCCGGATAAGCCGAAAAACCGGGGTATGAAGCTGGCGCCCAGCCCGGTAAAAGCCTGCGCCCAGGCCCACGGCCTGCCGGTGTTCCAGCCCGTCTCCTTTCGGAAAGAGCCGGAGGCGCTGGAAGTCCTGAACGGGCTGGCCCCCGACCTGACGGTGGTGGCGGCCTATGGCCAGATTTTGCCCCAGCCCGCACTGGACGCGGCGAAGCTGGGGAGCATCAACGTCCATTCCTCCCTGCTGCCCCGCTATCGGGGCGCCGCGCCCATCAACTGGGCCATTCTCAACGGGGAGGAGGAGACCGGCGTCACCATTCAAAAAATGGCCCTGGCCCTGGACGCGGGGGACGTGATCTCCCAGGCGAGGACCCCTATCCGCCCGGATGAGACGGCGGAGCAGCTTTATGACCGGCTGGCTGTGCTGGGCGCCCAGCTGTTGGGGGAGACGATCCCCAGGCTGGCCGATGGCACCGCCCAATTTATCCCCCAGGATACGGCGCTGTCCAGCTATGCGCCCCGGCTGGGCCGGGAGCTTTCTCCCATCGACTGGAACCGCCCGGCAAGGGAGATCCACAATCAGGTGCGGGGCTTGCTCCCCTGGCCCGGGGCCTCCGCCGACCTGGGCGGAACCCGGTTTAAAATCTTCGCCGTGGAGGAAACCGGCGTGGACACCGGAGCGGAACCGGGCACCATACTGGCTGCGGATGAGAGGGGCATCCTGGTGGCCTGCGGAGACGGCAAGGCGCTGCGCGTTGTCGAGCTGCAGGCCCCGGGCAAGCGGCGGATGAAGGCGGCGGACTACCTGCGCGGCCATCCCATTCTGTAAGCGATGGCCCGAGAAGCTATGACCGCCCGGCAGGTGGCGCTGAAAGCCCTGACCGCCTGCGAGAAGCAGGGGGCCTGGTCGGACGGAATCCTCCGCAGCCTGACCCGCTCGGCGGGGCTGGATCGCCGGGACGCGGCCCTGGCCGCCAAAATCTGCTATGGCGTCCAGCAGAATTTGCTGCTGCTGAACTTCTGGATCGACGCCTTTTCCACGGTGAAGGCGGCAAAGCTGGAGCCGGCTGTGGCCGGCTGCATCCGCATGGGGATGTATCAGATCGCCTTTCTGGATAAGATCCCGGCCAGCGCCGCGGTCAACGAGTCGGTGAAGCTGGCCAAGGAAGCCAGCCGGAACCCGAGATCCGGCGGCCTGGTCAACGGCGTGCTGCGGGCCTTTGCCCGGCAGAGGGAGAGGCTCCCCATGCCGGAGGGCAGGGATCGGCTGTCCATTCTCTATTCCCACCCCGGCTGGCTGGTGGAGCTCTACCGCCGGGAGCTGGGAGAGGCGGGGGTGGAGGAGCTGCTCCGGGCCAACAACGGGGAGCCGCCCACCTGCTTACAGGTGAACACCCTGAAAGCCGATACCGGGCAGGTGATGGGGGAGCTGGCCGAGGCCGGGGCCGCTGTGGAGCCCCATCCCTGGCTGGCGGACTGCCTGCTGGCCACCCATACCGGCAGCCTGGAGCAGCTTCCCGCCTTTCGCCAGGGCAGGATCATGGTGCAGGACGCCGGGGCCAGGCTGGCAGTCCTGGCCTGTGATCCCCAGCCGGGAGAGCGGGTGCTGGACGTGTGCGCCGCCCCGGGGGGAAAATCCTTTGCCGCGGCCATCAAGATGAAAAATCAGGGAGAGCTGATCTCCTGTGACATACACCCCCATAAGATCAATTTGATCGAGGAGGGGGCCAGCCGCCTGGGAGTGGAGATGATAAAGGCCCAGGTGCAGGACGGCAAGCAGTTCCGCCCTGAATGGGAGAATGGGTTCCACCGGCTGATTGTGGACGTACCCTGCTCCGGCCTGGGCGTGATCCGGAAAAAGCCGGACATCCGCTATAAGGACCCCGGGCAGCTGGAGGGCTTGCCCCGGGTGCAGGGGGCCATTCTGGAAAATGTCTGCCGCTATGTGAAGCCCGGCGGGGTGCTCCTTTACTGCACCTGTACGGTGCTGCGGCGGGAGAACCGGGATGTGATCCTGGATTTCCTCTCCCGGCATCCGGAGTTCCGGCCGGAGGCGCTGAACCTGCCCGGCCCGGCGGGGGAGCAGCCGGAGGGCATGATTACCCTGTGGCCCCACCTCCACGGCACGGATGGGTTCTTTATCGCAAAACTTCGGAAGGAACAGGGATAAGCCATGGAAACCAAGGAAAAACTGGACATCAAATCCATGAACCTGGCGGAGCTGGAGCACTATTTCATCGGACTTGGCCAGCCCGGGTTCCGGGCAAAGCAGGTCTTTGGGTGGCTGCACAAGGGAGTCCGTTCCTTCTATGAAATGGAAAACCTGCCCAAGGCCCTGCGGGAGCAGCTGGAGGAACGGTGCAAAATCACCGCGCCGGAGGTGGCGCGGAAGCAGGTTTCCCGGCTGGACGGGACCGTCAAATACCTTTGGAAGCTGGGGGACGGCAACTGCATTGAAACCGTCCTGATGGAATATCAGCACGGCAACACCGTCTGTATCTCCTCGGAGGTGGGCTGCGCCATGGGCTGCGCCTTCTGCGCCTCCACCCTGGGCGGCCTGGTGCGCCGCCTGACCCCCTCGGAGCTGCTGGATCAGGTGCTGTTCACCCAGCTTGACTCCGGGCGCCCCATCTCCAACATCGTGCTGATGGGCATTGGGGAGCCTCTGGACAACTTTGATGCCGTCATGCGTTTTTTGGAGCTGGTCAACTCCCCGGCGGGCATGAATATCGGGATGCGGCATATCTCCCTCTCCACCTGCGGGCTTGTCGGGATGATCGACCGGCTGGCGGAGAGGAACCTGCAGCTCACCCTGTCCGTCTCCCTGCACGCGCCGGACGATGAAACCCGCTCCGGCATCATGCCGGTGAACCGGAGCGTGGGAGTGGACGTTCTGCTTGCCGCCTGCCGCCGGTATTTTGAAAAGACCGGGCGGCGGATCTCCTACGAATACGCCATGATTGACGGGGTAAATGACAGCGATTGGCAGGCGGATCTGTTGGCCGCCCGGCTGAAAGGGGTTCCCAGCCATGTGAACCTGATCCCGCTGAACGAGGTGCGGGAGAGCCCGCTGAAACCCAGCAGGCGGGTGCGGCAGTTCCAGCGGCGGCTGGAGGAGCAGGGGGTTACGGTGACGGTCCGGCGGAAGCTGGGCGGAGACATCGACGCCTCCTGCGGACAGCTGCGGCGCAAGGCGCTGGGCTTAGGGGAATAACAGACAGGGCCAGCGCTTTGCGGGGCCCGGGAAAAATGAGCACAGGGAAAAGGCGATGGTATATGGACGTATGGGCTTTGACAAACCAGGGAAAAGTGAGAAAGAATAACCAGGATTCCTTCTATTATCAAATTGGGGAGGACTGCGCAGTGGGCCTGGTCTGCGACGGCATGGGCGGCGCGGCGGCGGGGGATCTGGCCAGCCGCCTGGCGGCCAACGCCTTTGTGGACAGGCTGAGCCAGCCCGCGCCAAGTGTGGAGGAATTGCTGGAAAATGCCCTTGACGGGGCCAACGAAGCGGTGTACCAATACAGCATAGAGCACACGGAGTGCGCGGGCATGGGCACCACTCTGGTGGCCGCCGTGGTGATGGGGCATACGGCCCATATCATCAACGTGGGGGACAGCCGGTGCTATTATCTGGATGCAGATGGGATCTCCCAGATCACGGAGGATCACTCCGTGGTGGCAGACCTGGTTCGCCAGGGGATCATCACGCCGGAGCAGGCCCGGGTACATCCCCAAAAGAACCTGATCACCCGGGCGCTGGGCACCAGGATGAACCGGCGCGGCGACCTGTTTACGGTGAAGCTGAAGCCGGGGAGTATGCTGCTGCTCTGCTCGGACGGCCTGACCAATCAGGTGACGGATCAGGAGATCCTGTTTGAAGCGCTCTATGGCGGCCCCCTGGAGGACTGCTGCCGGAGGCTGGTGGATATCGTCATGCGGCGCGGCGCGCCGGATAATGTAACGGTCGTCCTGATGAAGGCGGACGGCAAAGGATATTGAGGAGGCCATGAGGATGGATCAATATATAGGCAAGATGCTTGATAACCGCTACGAGCTGCTGGAGGTTGTGGGCACAGGGGGCATGGCGGTTGTTTATAAGGCGAAGTGCCACCGGCTGAATCGCTATGTGGCTGTAAAAATCTTAAAGGAGGAAGCGGCTGCGGACCCCGAACTGCTGCGCCGCTTCCGGGACGAATCCCAGGCGGTGGCCATGCTCTCCCACCCCAACATCGTTTCGGTTTATGACGTGAGCCAGACGGATCATCTGGAGTATATCGTTATGGAGCTGATCGACGGCATTACGCTGAAGCAGTACATGGTGCAGAAGGGCGGAAGCCTGCCCTGGAAGGAGGCGCTGCATTTTATCACCCAGATCATGCGGGCCCTGCGCCATGCCCACAGCCGGGGGATCATCCACCGGGATATCAAGCCCCAAAACGTCATGGTGCTGCGGGACGGCAGCGCCAAGGTCGCGGACTTTGGGATCGCCCATCTGAGCAATTCCCAGAACACCACCACCCAGGAGGCCCTTGGCTCCGTCCACTATATCTCGCCGGAGCAGGCCAAGGGCGCCAAGGTGGATGCCCGGACGGACATCTATTCTGCGGGGGTCGTCCTGTATGAGATGCTGACCGGCAAGCTGCCATACGAGGGGGACTCTCCGGTGGCCGTGGCCATCAAGCATATCAATTCCACCCCCGTCCCGCCCAGGGAGATCAATCCGGAAATCCCGGAGGGGCTGGAACAGATCACGATGAAAGCCATGGCCTCCAAGCCCAGCGAGCGCTATGAAAGCGCCCGGGCCATGCTGATGGATCTGGACGCCTTCCGCAAGAATCCGGCCATTGTGTTCCCTTACGCGGTGCCCAGGGCCGGCAAGACCGGCGGGGAGGAGAACCTGGACGAAACACAGATCCATTCTTCCGGCGCGAACCTTTACGGAAAGCCCACCCGCACCCGTCCCCCCAAGCGGGCCGCCTATACAGAGGCGGAGGACGAGCTGGACGAGGAGGAAGAGGAGTACAGCGGCAGAGGGGGCGGCGCGATGCCCAAGGGGAAAAAGAAATCCCATCGAGGGGTTTATGTGGCAGTGGTGGCGGCGATCCTCCTTGCGTTTTTTGCCATCATCGGGATCTTTATCCACAGTGTGCTCAGCGGCGGCACCGCCGGCCAGCCGGAGCACACGGTGCCCGATCTGCTCAATATGCAGTATGAGGAAGCGGTGCTCCGCTACGGCACCGAGTTTGACATTGAAATCATTGGGTATCGAGAGGACAGCGCTGCCAAAGAGGGGGCCATTCTGGAGCAGGACCCCGGGGCGGATGAGGTTGTAACAGGCAGCCAGCCCATGATCCGGGTGACGGTCTGCAAGGCGGCGGACTCCAGTCTGCTGGGCTATATGCCGAAGCTGGAGGGCGAACGGGAAGCGGCTGCGATCCAGACGCTGACCGGGATGGGAGTGCCCGAGGCCAATATCATCAAGGGCATCGGCGTTTACTCCGACACGGTGGCCGAGGGCAGCGTGGTCTCCACCAGCCCTGAATACGGCGCCGCCATTTCCAGCGATACGGTCATCACCTATTATTTGAGCATGGGCAAGGACCCCGACGCGGCCATCAAGGTGCCCAACCTGGTGGACATGACCCAGGACAGCGCGGCCTC
>CAYSNK010000003.1:0-28505 GCA_964432375.1 uncultured Oscillospiraceae bacterium
GCTGCCTGGCGGGGCAGGAGAAAGCGGAGGAGGTGGCGGAGGCCATCCATTTCCGCGGAGATTTTTAAAGAATGAAATCGCGCGCTCTCTGAGTGACGCAGAGTTCCCCTAGAAACCTGGAAAGGAACAAAAACTATGGCAAACGACAACAAGCACGGCTCCGGGGGATTTGACAGCGACTGGTCCATTGACTGGTCCCAGAGCGACGAGTTTGACCTGGACGAATTTGAAGATATTGACAGCCTGGAAAGCCAGTTCTGGGCCCCTTATGAGGCCCCGAGGAAGGGGAAAAGCTCCGGCTCCGCCAACGGGGAGAGCCGGAGCCGCCGGCCGCGCACGGAGCAGGAACAAAGGCAGGCCGCCCAGGAGGTGGCCCGGCAGAAAAAGCGCCGGGGAAAGCACCGCCGCCGGATTCCCGGCCCGCTGGCCGCGCTCATCTACATTGTATTTGTGATCGGCGGCTCCCTGGTGATGGCCACGGGGGGCTGGATCGCGGCCAATGACGTGCTGGCCCTGAACAAGGAACCGGCCACCGCCGTGATCGAGCTGACCTCCAGCACCACGGTGGATGACGTGGCCAACACCCTGAAGGAAGAGGGGATCATCGACTACCCCTGGCTGTTCAAGCTGTTCTGCACAGTGACCCACGCGGAGGAGAAGCTGAGCTACGGCTCCTCCGAGGTGAATACAAACATGGATTACCGGGCCCTGGTGTCGGCGATGAGCACCTCCTCGGCCACCCGGACCACCGTGGATGTCACCATCCCCGAGGGCTACACCGTGGATCAGATTTTCGCGCTCCTGGTGGAGAAAGGGGTCTGCGAGAGCGTGGAGGAGCTTCAGGAGGTGGCGGCGGAGCACGACTACGCCTTTGATTTCCTGGCGGACGTGCCGCTGGGGGATTATCACCGGCTGGAGGGTTATCTGTTCCCGGACACCTACACGTTCTATGTGGGCCACGACCCCCTCTATGCCATCAACAAGCTGCTGGCGAACTTTGACAATCAGTACACCACCGAGATGCGCCTGGAGACAGAGGCCATGGGCTATACCATGGAGGAGATCCTCACCATCGCCTCCATGATCGAAAAGGAATCCAATGGGCAGGATCAGAGGAATATCGCCTCGGTGATCTATAACCGGCTGGCCAGCGATGTGACCAACGGCCTGCTGCAAATCGACGCCACCGTCCAGTACGCGCTGGAGCGCGGCGGGCAGGAGCGCAAGGAAAACCTGACCGAGGCGGATCTGCTCCTGGATTCCCCCTACAATACTTACCTGTACGCCGGCCTGCCGGAGGGGCCGATCTGCAACCCCAGCCTGGTGTCTATCCAGGCGGCCCTGTACCCCAACGACACGGACTACTACTTCTATCTCCATGACGGCTACGGAGAGAGCCACTTCTTCACCACTGCGGCGGAATTTGACGAGGCGAAAGACCTCTACCTGTCCGACAGCTATGTGGCGGAGGAGGATGATACCAACTATGAGGGCTTTGACGAGAATGCGGGATAAAGTCGAGCTGCTTGCCCCGGCGGGAGATATGGAGCGCCTGAAAATGGCGGTGTCCTATGGGGCAGACGCGGTTTATCTGGCGGGGACCTCCTTCGGGATGCGGTCCTTCGCGGGAAACTTCACCCCGGAGGAGCTGCGGGAGGCCGTGGCCTATTGCAGGGCCCGGGGGGTGGATACCCATGTGACCTGCAACACCATGCCCCGCTGCGACGACGTGAAAAAGCTGCCCCAGTGGTTGGAACTGCTCCAGGATGTGGGAGTGACGGCGGTGATCTGCGCCGACCTGGGCACGTTCCGGCTGGCCCAGCGGTACGCGCCGGATGTCCGGCTGCATATCTCCACCCAGGCCAGCGTGGTGAACCACGAGACTGCCCGGAGCTGGTATGAGCTGGGGGCCAGCCGGGTGATCCTGGCCCGGGAACTGAGCCTGGAGGAGATCCGGGAGATCCGGGCCGGAACCCCCAGGGAACTGGAGCTGGAAGCCTTTGTCCACGGCGCCATGTGCGTGTCCTATTCCGGGCGCTGCGTCCTTTCCAACTACATGACCGGGCGGGATGCCTCCCGGGGCGCCTGCGCCCAGCCCTGCCGCTATCAGTATGCCCTGATGGAGGAGAAGCGGCCCGGGGAGTATTTCCCCGTTGTGGAGGATGAAAAGGGCACCTACATTCTGAACTCCCGGGATCTGTGTATGATCGACCATGTGCCGGAGCTGATTGACGCCGGTCTGGATTCCCTGAAAATCGAGGGCCGGGCCAAGAGCGCCTATTACGCGGCCATTGTCACCGGCGCCTACCGCCACGCGGTAGACGCCGCGCAGAGCGGGCGGCCCCTGGACCCCCGCTGGCGGGAGGAAGTGGAGCGGGTCAGCCACCGCCATTACTCCACCGGCTTCTATTACGGCTACCCCGGCCAGTATACCGAGGATGCCCGGTATATTCGGGATTGGCAGGTCTGCGCCATCGTGCAGGACTGCGATGAAAACGGGCTTGCCGTCCTGTCTCTGCGGAACAAGTTCCGGGCCGGCGATCTTGTGGAGATCGTGGGGCCGGACACCCTGCCGGTGTCCTTTGAGGCGCCGGTCATGGAGGACGAGAACGGCCTGCCCCTGACGGAGGCGAGAAAGCCCCGGTCTATCTTTCAGATGCGGCTGCCCGGGCCGGTGCCCCCGCTGAGTATTTTGCGGAGACAGGTGGATCTGTCCCCGAAATGAGCGGGGCGGGGCGCGATCAATTACACGGGAAGCGGGAGAAGCGTGGAACCCGCCGGAGGATACTATGAAAAAGGGATTGCTGTTTCTGGCGGCGCTGCTGATGTCGGCGGTGCTGGCGGGCTGCAGCTTTGAGGACATTGTAGAGCGGATCGATCTTGACGCCTTGGCGGATCTCGTGCTTGAGGCCAGCAAGACCGAGCTGGAGGATGTCAAAACTGCAGAAGAAATCAAAAACGAACTGCCCCAGGAGCTGGCGGTTGTCACAGTGGACGACACCGTTCTTGATTCCCAGGTGACCCATCTGGCCATTCGGGACCGGAAAACCGACAACACCCGCCAGACGGACTGGGTGGAGTGCGAGGTCGTTGTGGAGGGCGAGGGGATTTACGCCCGCTATGTCTGCGAGCTGGACTATACCTATACCCGAAACAGCGGCTGGAGCCTGGCGGAGTGGCAACTGGATACCGAGGACATGAACCTTCAGGTCACGGAGGGCGTCCTGACCCAGCAGTTCGCGGAGGTCAGTCTGACAACCCTTTCCGAGGAATTTGGCAGCAATGGGGTCAGCTATGTCTCCAGCGAATGGGATACCGGCGCCCTGAAATGCACCGAACTGTTCCATGTGGACGCGGTTGACGGGGTCCTGGTCACCCAGGGAACGGTGAAGATGACCGCCACCCTGACCCTGGACACCAGCAAGGGACTGTATTATACCTGGAAGGAGCGGCGGGACGACAGCGGCCTGGTGAAGGGCGCCGATCTGGAGGGCACCACCTGGCAGGTCAGCGGAATGGCGGATACCTCGGAGGTGTCTGTGGCGTTCCGGGTGGAGGAGTTCTCCATGGAGGATAAGACCCTGACCCTCTCCGCCTATTCCAGCATCCGGGAGGCGGACGGCAGCCCGGAAACCAGAAAGATAGACAGCAAAACCGTCAGCTGGGGCAACGGCAACGGCGGCGTGGTGACCTTTTCCATCCGGGCGGGCAGCCGAACCTGGGACTGCTGCTTTGACGCCGGGGAATATTGGGCCCGGCTGGACGGCTCCTATATCGACACCCTTGTCCAATGCGACGGGGATGCCGATTTGGAGGAGCTGGTTTCCCAGGGCAGCAGCGGCCAGCAGAACTCCCTGGATTATCAGGTCGCCAGCACCGGAGATAGCTGGAGCGCCAGCGACGGGACGGTGGTGTATGACATTCAGGTGGAATATCCCCAGTTCTCCGGCGAGAACGGGGAGGAGGTCAACCGCGCCGTCCGCCAGGCGGTGGAAAGCGCCCTCACCGCCCCCGCCATTGAAACGACCCAGGAGGCGCTGGACCGGCTTCAGGTTCAGAGCCAGGAGCAGTATCTCTCCCTGCCCTTCTACAGCAAGCTGAATATTTCTGTCCGGTATAACCGAAACGGCTACGTCTCCATGCTGCTGACCTATACGGAGAGGGTCAATTCCAGCAAGGCGGTTTACCGCTATGACAGCATCACTTATGACCTGCGTACGCTGACGAAGCTGGAGCAGGAGGACGTGCTCTCCGCCGGGAAAAACGACCTGGGGGCGCTGATCAACACCTATCTGGATGGAACCGCCCTTTATAGCGATGCCACTGCCGCCTCCTACCTCCAGGCGTGGACGTTGGGGCGCAAGGGCATTGACCTCTATGTGACCCGGGACGAAAAGACCGGGCTCTGCGACACCGTGACCATCCCTTACAGCGAAGAAGCCTGCATCCTGAACCCGGAGCAGTAATCAAAAATCGAGCCCCCGCTTTTCCCATTACGGTAAAAGCGGGGGCTATTTATCATTCCGGGGGGAAAGGGGGGATCAGGCCAGACGGATGGCCGCCCACATTCCCTCCTCCATGGCATGGCGGGCCTTGCGGGGCCGGACGCAGTCGCCGATGGGGATCACGTCGATGGCGGTGTCCCGCAGGGCTTCCACCGTGGCGGTGTTGGGCCGCATTCCCATGGCATAGACGATGCCGTCCGCAGGGATAAACTCCTCCTCGCCCGCGCTGTTTCTGGCATAAACGCCCTTGTGGGGCTCCACCCGGGCAACCCGCAGACCGGTGCGGCAGGTGATGGGGGCCTGCGCAAAAGCCTGCATCATGCCCTCCTTGTGCATCCAGTTTGCTTCGGGGGCAATCTCCTCCTGCATTTCGAGGATCGTCACCTCGTGGCCGTGCTCCGCCAGATAGAGGCCAGTTTCACAGCCCACCAGGCCGCCGCCCAGGACGGCGATCCGCCTGCCCATGCGCTCCAGCTTGGTATATACGGTGGTGGCGTGCTCCACGGAAGGATCGTCCAGGCCGGGGATGGGGGGACGGGAGGGGGTGGAGCCAACGGCCAGAATCACGGCGTCGTAGCCGCCCGCCCGGACAAATTCGGGCGTAACGGTGGTACACAGCTTCAGGTCGATGGGGTTTTTCTTCACCTGGCAGATCAGATAGTCCTTCAGCCGCCTGAGATCCACCTTCAGATCATCGTAATCGGTGAACTTCAGCAGGCCGCCCAGCCGGTCGGCGGCCTCCGCCAGGGTGACCTGATGGCCCCGCCGGGCGGCGGTTATCGCCGCCTGCATCCCGCCGGGGCCGCCGCCCACCACCAGCACTTTGCGGGAGCACCTGGCGGGTTTGACGCGGTCATAGCGCTCCTCCCGGGCGGTGCGGGGATTGACGGCGCAGCACAGGTTGTTGCCCTGGTGCAGGCCGGTCAGACAGTCCAGGCAGCGCAGACAGGGGATCACGTCCTCGGGGTGGCCGTGCTTGGCCTTCTCCGGCAGATAGGGGTCCGCAATCAGGGCCCGCACCATGGCCACCATGTCCGCCTTGCCCTCCTCCAGAATGGATTCCGCCAGCTCCGGGGTGTTGATGCCGCCGATGGTGACCACAGGGGTCTTGACCCCCGCCGCCTTGATGTCGGCGGCATAGTGGACGTTGACGCCGTGGGGGAGGAACATGGTGGGATGGGTGTGGACGGCCTGGGCCTCCTCGGTATCCAGGCCGGCGGAGACGTGGAGAATGTCCACCTTGCCGTCCAGCAGCTTGGCAAACTGAATCCCCTCCTCCTTGGTGAGGCCCCCCTCGATCTCCTCCGCGCCGCTCATGCGGTACTCGATGAGGAAATCTTTGCCGCACCGCTGGCGCACTCGGTCAATGACCATCAGGGGGAATTTGGCCCGGTTTTCAACGGAGCCGCCGTATTCATCGGTGCGGGTGTTGTACAGGGGGGAGATAAACTGATCCAGCAGCCAGCCGTGGCCGCCGTGGAGCAGCACCATGTCGAAGCCCGCCTCCTTCAAAAGGGCGGCGCAGTCGGCAAAGTGGTCGGCCACCACATTCATATCCTCCACGGTCATGCCGTGGATGTGGATTTCCTCCTCATCCACCGCCTCCCCGTGGAGAACGCCGCCGGCGGTTTTGTGGACCTCCACCGGCCCCCATGCCTCCCAGTGGGGGCCGCCCTGGGGGTTGGCCTCGGAAAAGGCCACAATGCCGCCGTGGTTCAGCTCCTGGGAGGCGATGGCGCCGCCCTCGTGGATGGCCTTTGCAATCTCGGCCAGCATGGGCTGGTTTTCCGGCGTGATGGCAAAGGAGCGGGGATTGGTGGCGGCGTGCTCCCGGTCTACGGGGGAGTCGCCCAGGGTGACGACTGCCGCGCCGCCCATGGCCTTTTCCCGGAAGTAGGCGATCAGGGAATCATCGGGGCGGCCCTTGTAGTCCATGTGGGACATCATGTTGGGGGCGGACCAGATGCGGTTGCGGAAAGTCGTGCGTCCGATGGTGACCGGCTCAAACAGCTTAGGATAATAAGGGTTCATAGATGGGGCCTCCTTTCATTGTTGATGCTATTATAAATGCAAATGATGACAAAAGGAAGCAACGCTTTTTGCCGGATTAGCAACCAAAAAGAAGGAAAAGGTGAAAAAATCGGTTGCTTATTTGGCGCGGCGGTGGTAAAGTGTAAGGGAAACTCAGGAAGGAGGGGATCTCATGCTGACAGACCGGCTGATTCTGGCCTTTCTCACTCTGGCGGAGACACTGAACTACGCCGAGGCCGCCCAGAGGCTGTATCTGACCCACCAGGCCCTGAGCAAGCAGATCTCCCGGTTGGAGGAGAGCCTGAATCACCGCCTGTTTGCCCGCTCCACCCGTTCGGTGCGGCTGACGGCGGTGGGAGAGCTATACTATGCCTATTTCCGGGAGCAGTCGGAAAACTTTGCCGCAGTGTGCCTGGAAGCGGAAAAACTGGAGCGCAGCAGGGAAAACGACCTGCGGGTGGGCTTTCCCCTGGGCATCCGGCCGCCGGATTTTTTCAGCGGGCTGCTGCGGGCGTTTCAGCAGGAGTACGGGGACAACGCCGTGCGGCTGGAGTGGCATGATGTGGATGAACTGACCCGCCGCTTTGAGGCGGGAACGCTGGATGTGGCCTTTTCTCTGGACGACAGCGGACTGGCGGTGAACCAGGAGGTCAGCCGAATCCCCGTGGCCCGGGGGCGCATGGTGCTGGCTGTGGCCCGGAAGCATCCCTGCTATGGCGCGGAAAGCCTTTCGGAGTTCCGGGGGCAGACCTTTCTGTATGAGCGGGAGTCCACCCGGGAATCCACCTATGAGATGCGCCAGACCATTGAGGCGATCCTGGCCCAGGCCGGGGTAGAGGAGCCGAAAATCGAGCTGGTGCCCAATTTGCAGTCCCGGCAGACGGCGGTGGAACTGGGCGTTGGCTGCTGCGTCTGCATTGACCTGGATACCCTGTGCGCCAACCCGCTGATCCGAACCTACCCCCTGGGGACCCCCGCCACGGGCCTGTCCTGTTATTGGCTGCGGGAAACGGATAAGCGGATCGTCCTCGATTTCGCCGGGAAGGTTTCTCAAATGGTTCACGGCCTTGACGGGGGAGGATCAGATTCGCAGGAGACAAGATGAAACAAAAAGACAAAAAGGGATTGAGAAAACGGAAATAGCTGATATAATTAGAATGTATGGCGCGCTGTCCCAATGCGATAGCCCCGCTGCCCTACAACGATTGCATCACGGGGATGCCAAAACCTGTTGAGAGGAATCCAAGTGAACAAAGCAGATACACGGAAAACCATCTGCATATCTTAATTTTACGAGGAGGGAGAGCATGGAGGAGGAACTGCTGGCCCGGGCGATGCCCCACAGCACAGAGGCAGAGCAGGCCGTCCTGGGCGCGGTGCTGATTGATGCCCGGTGTATTCCCGAGGTCATTGAAAAACTGACGCCGGATGATTTTTATCTGAAGCAGAATCGGGATATCTATGCCGCTGTCCTGGCCATGTTCACAAACTCCCAGTCCATCGACCCCGTTACCGTTCTGGAGCGTATGCGTCAGGACGGCGTTTACGAGGAAAACACCTCCCGCAGCTATATCATGCAGCTGATGGAGGTTACGCCCACCTCTGCCAACGTGATGGAGTATGTGGAGATCGTCCTGGACAAATCCCTGCTGCGCCGGGTGGCCCAGGCCGCCGCAGATCTTACAGCGGCGGTGGCCGAGGGCAGCAGCACCGGCCAGACCGTGCTGGAGCTGGCCGAGCAGCGGATCTACTCCATCCGGCAGGGCCGGGACACCCGGGGGCTGACCCATATTTCCCAGGCGGTGCTGGAGGTGTTTGACCGGCTGGCAAGGCTGGCGCAGCAGGACAGCGAGATCCCGGGACTTTCCACCGGCCTGGCGGATTTGGACAAGCGGATTTCCGGCCTGAATCCATCGGATCTGATTTTGCTGGCGGCCCGGCCCGGCATGGGCAAGACCTCCATGGCCCTGAACATCCTGCTGAGGGCGGGAAAACATTCCGGAAAAACGGCGGTGTTCTTCTCGCTGGAAATGAACCGGGTGCAGCTTGCGATGCGTCTGCTCTCCAACGAAGCCTTTGTGGACAATAAAAAGCTGGTGCTGGGCAACCTGAATGAGGATGACTGGGTGAAGATTGCGGACGCATCTGAGGTGCTGAATATGTCCAACATCCTCATTGACGACAATCCCGCCCTGTCTGTGGCGGATATGAACGCCAAGTGCCGCCGGGTGGAGAACCTGGGACTGGTGGTGATCGACTACCTCCAGCTGATGACCTCCGCCGGAGGCAAGAACACCTATTCCGGCGAGAGTCGCCAGCAGGTGGTCAGCGATATTTCCCGCTCCCTGAAAATCATGGCTAAGGAGCTGAACGTGCCGGTACTCTGCCTGTCACAGCTTTCCCGGGCCAATGAGAGCCGCCAGGACAAGCGCCCCATGCTGAGCGACCTTCGTGAATCCGGCGCAATCGAGCAGGATGCCGACATTGTCCTGTTCCTCTACCGGGAGGACTACTATAAAGAGACTGCGGAAAACCACAACCGGGCCGAGTGCATCGTGGCAAAGAACCGCCACGGGGAAACCGGAACGGTGAACCTGCAATGGCTGCCGGAGTTTACGACCTTCTCCGGCCTGGATACCCGCCATGAAGAAAGCTGATTCCCTGGAGGAGCAGGTGCTGGCCTTTTGCCGGAGGGAGGAACTGCTGCCCGAGGGCGGAACGGTGCTGGCGGCGGTATCCGGCGGCGCCGACTCCATGTGCCTGTTGACCCTGCTGAACCGGCTGGCCCCAAGGCTGGGGTTCGCCCTGGCTGCGGCCCACTATCATCACGGCCTGCGGGGGGCGGAGGCGGATCGGGACGAGGCATTTGTCCGGAACTGGTGCGCGGCGGAGAACATCCCCTGCTGCTGCGGCAGGGGGGATGTGGCAGGAAGGGCGGAGGCCCTTGGAACGGGCATCGAGGAGACGGCCCGGGCCATGCGGTATGAATTTCTGGAGAAAACGGCGGAGCAGCTGGGCGCAGACCGGATCGCCACCGCCCACAACGCGGAGGATCAGGCGGAGACGCTGCTGCTCCATCTGGTTCGGGGCAGCGGCCTTCAAGGGCTGGGGGGCATGGCCCCCAGACGGGGGAAGCTGATCCGGCCCCTGCTGGAAATCAGCCGGGGAGAAATCGAGGCATATAACAAGGAAAACGCCATCCCCCATGTGGAGGATGAAACCAATACGGATCTCAATTACAGCCGAAATTACCTGAGACATCAGGTGCTTCCCCTGCTGAAGGAGCTGAATCCTCAGGTGGTTCCGGCCATGGGCCGGGCTGCCGAATGCCTGCGGCGGGAGAACGACGCGCTCCGGCGCCTGACGGAGGAGGCCCTGCTTCCGGACATCCGGAAAGACGGGGCGGAGGTTTCCGTCCCCGCCCGGGCCCTGAACCGGCTGCCGGAGGGGTTAAGGCCCCGGGGGGTCCAGCTCCTGGCGGAGCAACTGGACAGCACGGTAATCCTGTCCGCCGCCCATCGCCGGGCGGTGGCGGCCCTGGCCGCAGGGGAAAATCCCTCCGGTCAGGTGAACCTTCCGGAGGGGCTGCTGGCCCAACGGCGCTATGAGCTCCTCATCCTCTCCCGCCAAGGCGGGGAGCCGGAGAGGGAGCCGGAGTCCTGGCTTCCGCTGCCGGGGGAGCTGGAATGGCGGGGACAGGTGATCACCGCCCGGGCCGCAGTCTATCAGGGGGAAAATCAGGAGAAAGACAGCTTCTGGCTGAAGCTGAAGGGCTCCCGCCTCCGGGTACGGCCCCGGCGGGCCGGCGACGAGCTGACCCCGGTGGGCCGCAGAAGAAAGAGCCTGAAGCGCTGGATGATCGAGGAAAAGATCCCCCGCCCCCTGCGGGATTCCATTCCGGTGCTGGAGCAGGACGGCGTTATTTGCGGCGTCCCCGGCCTGGGGGCGGATCGCTCCGCCCACCCGGGCCCGGGGGAAACCGCCTGGCATATTCTCGTGAAGCGCAAGGGGCGCTCTGAATAAACCGGTGGCCCCGGGATCACCACAGAGAAGAGAAAGGACTTGTAACCATGTCAGAACTGATCAACGAGGTAGAAAGTGTACTTTTCACGGAGGAGGAGCTGGATCGCCGGGTGGGCGAGCTTGCGGAGGAAATCAACCGGGATTACGCGGGCAAGGAGGTGCTGCTGATCAGCGTCCTGAGAGGCTCCTTCGTGTTTATGGCGGATCTGGTGCGCAAGCTCAAGGTGCCCTGCATGGTGGATTTTATGGCCTGCTCCTCCTATGGCGGCGGCACCAGTTCCTCCGGCCAGGTGAAGGTGACCAAGGATCTGAGCCAGAGCATAGAGGGGATGAACGTGCTGGTGGTGGAGGATATTCTGGACTCCGGCCGCACCCTGAGCTATCTGCTCAAGCTGCTGGAGGCCCGCAAGCCCGCCTCGATCCGCCTGTGTACCCTGCTGGATAAGCCAGACCGCCGGGTGGTGCCGGTGCGGGTGGATTACTCCGGCTTTGCCATCCCGGATGCTTTCATCGTGGGCTATGGCCTGGACTATGCCGAGCGCTACCGCAATCTGCCCTATATCGGCGTCCTGAAGCCCTCCGTTTACGAAACCCATTAACTTAGAAGGATGTGTTCTGATTGAAACAAAACCCCGGCAGCCGCACGCTTTCCCGCCTGCTTTTCGCGTTTGCGGCGATTTGCCTGCTTTTCTGGATCTACTCCGCTGTGCAGACCGCCAATGCCCCCAGCTACAGCCAGGTGCGCCAGTTATTTGAGGATGAGATGGTTGAGGAGTTCAGCATTACAAACCACGCCATTTCCCTGTCCCTGAACACCGAGCTGGACGGCGAAACCAGCATCACCGGCACCATCCCCTCCCTGAATATTTTCTATGAAGATATGCACGAGCTGGTAGAGGCGCAGCACCAGGCGGGCATCATCACCTGGTACGATTACGGCACCGGGGAGGAAACCTCCTGGTGGGTCTACTGGGCGCCCGCCCTGGTGGTTGGCGTAGTTCTGTTTGTCGTTATATGGATGGTGATGATGCGCCAGGCCCAGGGCGGCGGGCTAGACCGCCAGAATCAGTTCAGCAGGGCCAGAACCGTGGACGGCGCCCAGGGCGAACCCGTCACCTTTGCCGACGTTGCAGGGGCCGACGAGGAAAAAGCGGAGCTTCAGGAGATCGTGGACTTCCTGCGCGATCCCCAGAAATTTGCAAACCTGGGCGCCCATATCCCCAAGGGGGTGCTGCTGGTGGGCCCTCCGGGTACCGGCAAGACCCTGCTGGCCAAAGCGGTGGCCGGGGAGGCCGGTGTGCAGTTTCTGTCCATATCCGGCTCCGACTTCGTGGAGCTGTATGTGGGCGTGGGCGCCTCCCGGGTGCGGGATCTGTTCGATCAGGCCAAGAAAAACGCGCCCTCTATCGTATTTATTGATGAGATCGACGCCGTGGGCCGCCAGCGGGGAACCGGGCTGGGCGGCGGCCATGACGAGCGGGAGCAGACATTGAACCAACTGCTGGTGGAGATGGACGGGTTTTCCGGCAACAGCGGCGTCATTGTCATGGCAGCCACCAACCGGAAGGATATTCTGGACCCCGCCCTGCTGCGTCCCGGGCGCTTTGACCGCCAGGTCTATGTGGGCCTGCCGGATATCAAGGGACGGGAGGAGATCCTGAAGGTTCACTCCCGCAATAAGCCCCTGGGGGAGGACGTCAGCCTGTCCCAGATCGCCCGGGCCACCGGCGGCTTCTCCGGCGCGGATCTGGAAAACCTGATGAACGAGGCGGCGCTGCTGGCCGCCCGCAGGGATCAGCCCTTTATCCGGGGGGATGACCTCCACGAGGCCATGATAAAGGTCATCGCCGGGCCGGAAAAGCGGAGCCGGGTGGTGACGGAGCACGCCCGGAAGCTGACCGCCTACCACGAGGCCGGCCACGCCGTTGCCATGCACGCCCTGGAGCACCACGACCCGGTGCATCAGATCACCATTGTGCCCCGGGGCAGCGCAGGGGGCATGACCATCGCCCTGCCCACGGATGACCACTCCTTCCAGTCCAGGAGCGAGCTCTTCGAGTATATCGTGGGCTGCCTGGGAGGTCGCGTGGCGGAGGAGCTGATGCTGGAGGATGTTTCCACCGGCGCCTCCGGCGATTTCCAGCAGGCCACACGGGTGGCCCACGCCATGGTGACCCGCTACGGCATGAGCGAAAAGCTGGGCGCGATTGCCTTTGACAGCGGCCATGACGAGGTGTTTCTCGGCCGCAGCATGGGCCAGAACCGGGGGTATTCCGAGGAGATCGCCGCGGAGATCGACCGGGAAGTGAAGCGCATTGTGGACGAAGCCTACGCCCGGTGCAAGGCCATTCTCCGGCGGGATGCCGACAAGCTGGAGACCGTTGCGCAATTCCTGCTGGAGCATGAGACAATGAACGCCGATGAATTTGAGGCGGTTTACCAGAACTGACCTGCCGGAGCTCCAAAATGACAGCGCCCAACGCAGCCGCGTTTGGGCGCCTTTCTTTTGGCGAAGCATCCCGGGGCGGCGGCCCCGCCTCTTTTTTTTCTCAAAGGGCGAAAGAAATCCCTTGACCTTCCACTTGCTGGAAGGTATATAATCCTAGTCAGAGAGGGGATGCGTATGAAAATCAACGAAGTGGAGGCCCTGGTGGGCATTCCGAAAAAGAATATCCGCTTTTATGAGCAGGAGGGCCTGCTGAGCCCCCGGCGGAACCGGGAGAACGGCTACCGGGACTACGGCGAGGAAGATCTGACGGTTCTGCGGCGGATCAAGCTGCTGCGGAAGCTGGGACTTCCGCTGGAGGAGATCCGCAGACTTCAGCGCGGAGAGTTTACGGTGGGGGACGCGATGGAGCGGCATTGTGTGCTGCTGGAGCGGGAGCAGAAAAGCCTGGCCAATTCCCAGGTGCTCTGCCAGGCCCTGTCCGCCCTCCCCGGACGGCTG
Organism: uncultured Oscillospiraceae bacterium; assembly: GCA_964432375.1. GTDB lineage: Bacteria > Bacillota > Clostridia > Oscillospirales > Oscillospiraceae > JAJQBJ01. Next base: position 13,507 of record CAYSNK010000003.1, read on the forward strand.
GATGACCTGGCGCCGGAGCCCTGGCTGGAGCAGATGGCCCAGATGGAACAGGAGGGAGTCCGTTTTATGAACAGACAGAATGGAGATGTGAGAACCCGCTATGTGGGGGCGGTGGCCGGTGCGGGGGTAATGATCCTGCTGATGGGCGGCCTGATGGCGCTGTTTGCCTGGTTCACCCGTCTGGAAAGCGACCCGATGCCCCTCTGGATGATGGCTGTGCTGGATTTACCCTGCATGGTGGTTTTGGTTGGCGTGATCGTGGCGCTGATGCAGCGCATGAAAGAAATTCAAGGAGGAGAAATGGATGCTGCTAGTAAATATTGATTACATTCCGGGAAAGGAGCTGGAGGTGCTGGGCCTGGTACGCGGCTCGGTGGTGCAGAGCAAGAATTTCGGCAAGGATTTTATGGCGGGGATGAAAACCCTGGTGGGCGGCGAGATCGTCGGCTACACGCAGATGCTTCAGGAGGCCCGCCAGATTTCCACCAAGCGCATGGTGGACGAGGCGGAAAGCCTGGGCGCGGACGCGGTGGTCAATATCCGCTACGCCTCCTCCTCCGTCATGCAGGGGGCAGCCGAGTGCATTGCCTACGGAACGGCGGTGAAATTCAAATAAATCCATGCCGGAACAGATCAAATATCCCGGGAAGCAGAGCTTTCCCGGGAAAGGAACCTCTGAACAAAAGCGAAGAAAACCTGAAAAGCGGGGACCGTCCCACCGTATCCGGTGAGGCGGTTCCCGCCCCTTATTCTGTTAATATGTCTTTAAAATGGTTCCGCCGCCCACCACCAGGTCGCCGTCATAGAGCACAACGGCCTGGCCGGGGGTGACAGCCCGCTGGGGCTGGTCAAACTCCAGCCGGATGCGGCCCTCCTCCGCCGGGTAAACCGTGGCGGGCTGCTCCTTCTGCCGGTAGCGGGTCTTGGCGCTGACCCGGACAGGCTCCGCCAGCGCGGGGAACGGGAACCAGTTCATGTCATCGGCCAGCAGGCCCCTGGTGTAAAGGGCCTCCTCCGGCCCAACGGTGACGGTGTTGGACTCCATATCCTTGGCGCAGACATAGACCGGCTGGCCCATCGCAAGGCCCAGGCCCTTTCGCTGGCCCAGGGTATAGTGAACCGTGCCCCTGTGCCGGCCCACCACCTGCCCGCTGAGATCCAAAAATCGTCCGGGGGGATAGCGCTTGCCGGTGTATTCCTCCATGAACCGCACATAGTCCCCGTCGGGGACAAAGCAGATATCCTGGCTGTCGTGCTTGCGGGCGTTTACGAAGTCCAGCCGCGCCGCGATCTCCCGCACCTGGGCCTTGCGCAGCGCGCCCAGGGGAAACAATGTGTGGGCAAGCTGCTCCTGGGTCATGGCGTAGAGGACGTAGCTCTGATCCTTACTGTCATCCTCGGCTTTATAGAGCAGGAAGCGATCCCGCTCCCGACTGTATGCGATGCGGGCGTAGTGGCCGGTGACCACATAGAAAAGGCCCTTTTCCCGGGCGGATTGCAGGAGCCTGTCGAATTTCATATAGCGGTTGCAGTCAATACAGGGGTTCGGGGTGCCGCCGGCCTCATAGGTGCGGATAAATTTTCGGATGATCTTCTCCTGAAAATCCACCGTAAAGTCCAGAACCTCATAGGGAATGTCCAACTGATAGGCCACCTCGCCGGCGTCCTCAATGTCCCTCAGCGAACAGCAGGTGTGGAACCCGCTTTCCCCAAGCGCTTCGTTGTGATAGAGCCGCATGGTGGCGCCCTGGCAGCGGAAGCCCCTCTGAACCATCAGATAGGCGGCCACAGAGCTGTCTACCCCGCCGCTCATGGCGATCAGGGCGCTGTTCCGATCCGGCATGGCGCAGCCCCTCCTTTGCAGAATGTGATCGGGATATAACCTGTATTCCGTATTATGTCATAAAAACCCGGGGCTGTCAAATCCGCCGGAGGGGTTTCCCCGGCTTACGCATGAACAGAACACATAACATCCGCAAAAAAACGTGCCGTCTCAGGGAAGCTCTGATTTAATCGGGGCTTCCCTCGATTTTTTTCTCGGAGGTTTCCATTTTTACAGAAACAGAGGCCCCGGAATCCGCCATGGGCGGAGGGATGAAGGATGGAAAAGAAACCGTACCGGCAGATCGAGCGGGAGCTGGTGCTCCGCCTGGCCCGCAAAATGATGAACAAATCCAATGATGCCGTAAAGCTGGCGTATCTGGAAGGGGATAACCTGACTGAGCAAATCGGGGCCCTTGACCTGTCCCTGCTCAGTGAACTCAAGCGCAACGCCAACGGCACCGTGGAGATCAAGCTGGTGGATCGGGTGAAGGCCCTGACGGAGCTGACCGCGCTGCTGCGGGAGATGGACGGCGTCCCCGCCACCGGACAGGCGGAGAGCTTCTACCTGGCGCTGGAGAATCAGGCGGGACAGCAGCATGATTGAACGCTTCTCCCCGAGGCAGATACAGGTGCTGACCTGGTGGTGTGACCGCTCCCCCTGGAGCCTGCGGGACAGCATTATATGCGACGGCGCAGTGCGAAGCGGAAAGACCGTATGTATGGGAATTTCCTTCCTCTGCTGGGCGATGCGGCGCTTTGACGGGAAGCAGTTTGCCTTCTGCGGAAAGACCATCGGCTCTGTCCGCCGGAACCTGACCGGGCCGCTGCTGCCCATCATGCGGGATCTGGGATTTCAATGCCGGGAAAAGCTGTCGGCCAACCTGATCGAGCTCTCCTTCGGCGGGCACCGGAACACCTTCTATCTGTTCGGCGGGCTGGACGAGGGCTCCGCCGCCCTGATCCAGGGCGCCACCTTCGCCGGTATCCTCCTGGATGAGGCGGCGCTGATGCCCCGCTCCTTCGTGGAGCAAGCCTGCGCCAGGTGCAGCGTGGAGGGGGCCAAGCTGTGGTTCAACTGCAATCCGGAGGGGCCGGAGCATTGGTTCTACCGGGAATGGATTCAGAAAGCCCGGGAGAAAAACGCCCTGTACCTGCACTTTACCATGGAGGACAATCCCTCGCTATCCCGCAAGACCCTCCAACGCTACCGCAAGCTGTATTCCGGCAGCTTTTACCGCCGCTTTGTCCTGGGGGAGTGGGTCGCGGCCCAGGGGCTGGTTTACGACTTCTTCGACGAGAGCTTTGTGCAGGAGCCGCCGGAGCACTGCCAGGAGTATATCATCTCCTGCGACTACGGCACCCGGAACCCGGCTTCCTTCGGCCTCTGGGGTCGGGTGGACGACACCTGGTACCGGCTCCGGGAGTATTACTACGACTCCCGCCGGGAGGGGCGGCAAAAGACAGACGCGGAGTATGAGGAAGCCCTGGCGGAACTGGCCGGAGGCAAAGTGATCCGGTGGGTGATCGTGGACCCCTCCGCCGCCAGCTTTATCACGCTGCTCCGGCAAAGGGGCTGGCACGTCAAAAAGGCGGACAACGATGTGCTGGCAGGCATCCGCCTGACCGCCGGCCTGCTGCGGGAGGGGAAGCTGGTCATCTGCTCCCCCTGCCTGGACGCCATCCGGGAATTTCACCAATATCGCTGGGATGACCGGAGCGGCAGCCGGGATCAGGTTCGGAAGGAGTTTGACCACGCCATGGATGACATCCGCTATTTCGCCGCAGCAGTGGCGGGGAAAAAGCGCATCCTCCCCCTGGGCGCGGCCGCGCCGGAGCGGTGCGTGATTCACAAGACGAAAGGAATGGTGAAATGAAGCGGAAGAAAAAGACCGCCTCCTCCGGGGTTTCCGGCGGGGCTGTACAGATTCGGGACGGCGCCCGCCATCCCTTTGGGATGCTGGATCGCTATGTCCCCCTGCAAAAGGCGGAGTATGCCCTGTATCGCCAGATTCGGGAGGCGGTGCCCGCTGTGGACGCGGCGATACTGAAAATCATCCGGCTGGTAGGCGGGTTTTCTGTGCGCTGCCCGGAGGGGGCGGTTCAGCGGGAGCTGGCGGAGTTCCTGCGGAGGGTTCCCACCGGGCGGGGACAGCGGGGCGTCCAGTCCTTTCTGGACGGCTATCTGGACTCCATGCTGACCTGCGGCCAGGGCGTGGGGGAACTGGTTCTGACCCGCAGCGGCCGGGAGATCGCCGCCATCCTCAACGGCAATCCCGCCGATGTGGAGATCCGGGAGGGGGAGACCCCTCTGGATTTCACGCTCTGCGGCTATGATGAAACCGGGCGGCCGACGGCGTTCCCCCGTCAGGATCTGCTGCTGTTCACCCCCTTCAACCCGGAGGCGGACGCGCCCTACGGCGTTTCCCTGCTGCGCAGTATGCCCTTTCTCACCGACATCCTCATGAAGGTGTACACCGCCACCGGGCAGAACTGGGAGCGGATGGGCAATCTGCGGTTTGCCGTGATCTGCAAGCCGGGACAGGGGGATCTGGACGGGGACACCGCCCAGGAGCGCAGCGAACTCGTTGCCCGGGAGTGGAGCGCCGCCATGCAGGACAGCAAAAACGGCAGGGTGCGGGACTTTGTGGCGGTAGGCGACGTGGACATCCGGGTGATCGGCGCGGACAACCAGGTTCTGGACGCGGAGGTGCCGGTGCGGCAGATTCTTGAGCAGCTCATCGCCCGGACGGGCATTCCCCCTTTCATGCTGGGGCTGAGCTGGTCCACCACCGAGCGGATGAGCACCCAGCAGGCGGATATGCTGACCAGCGAGCTTTACGCCATCCGGCGCACCCTGGAGCCCATGCTGGAAAAGATATGCGAGAGCTGGCTCCTCCTCCACGGCTACGCACCCAAGGTACGCATTGAATGGGAGGAAATCAACTTGCAGGATCAGGTGGACGATGCCAGGGCCGCGCTGTATCTCCAGCAGGCCAGGAAGCTGAAGCTGGAAAACGACCGGCTGGAACAGGGCCGCACCACCATTGACGAGCTGCTGGAGGTGAATGAATGAAAATCTGTAAAGAAGCGATGACAGGCGCCGGCTGCCCGGTGGATGAAACCGAACTGGGGCTCATCAACGCCCTGTCCCGCGCGCCGCTGAAGGCGGAGGAGGTCTACACCTTTGCCGTGCGCCTCTGCGACAACGAGGTTGACCGGGATAACGAATGCTTTGACATCCCCGCCCTGCGGGGGCTGGCGGAGCTGTTTGTGGGCAAGACGGGGATCTTTGACCACGAGTGGTCCGCCAAGGGCCAGGCCGCCCGCATTTACCGCACCGAGCTGGTGCAGGACAAGGCCCTGACCACCTCTGCGGGGGAACCCTACACCAGTCTGAAAGCCTATGCCTATATGGTGCGCACAGAGGCCAACGCCGACCTGATCCGGGAGATCGAGGGAGGCATCAAGAAAGAGGTTTCCGTTTCCTGCGCGGTGGCGGACACGACCTGCTCCATCTGCGGCAACCCTCTGGGGGACCGGGAGCGCTGCATACACACCAAGGGCCGCCGGTATGACAATCAGCTTTGCTATGGCATTCTGCAAAACCCCACCGACGCCTATGAATGGAGCTTTGTGGCGGTGCCCGCCCAGCCGAAGGCGGGAGTGGTCAAGGGGTTTCGGGAAAGCTCCGGCTCCACGCTGAAAGAATTTCTCTCCGGCAGGCCGGAGCTGCTGGCCCAACTGGAGCGGCTGGAGGCGGAAAGCCTCCTTGGAAAGCGCTATCTGGCGGGGCTGCGGAGAGAAGTGGTTCGCCTGGGCGGTCTGGCGGAGCCGGGCCTTGACCGGGAGATGCGCGTCCGCATGGCGGAAAAGCTGGGAGAGGAGGAGCTTCTTGCCCTGAAAAAGGGCTATCAGCGGCAGCTTGAGGAAAAGTATCCGCCGGTTTCTCAGCTGACGAAACGCGCCGCGCCCCCAAAGCAGGCGGACACAGACAACCCATTTCTGATTTAAAAAGGAGAGATTTATTATGAACGTTGCATTCGATGGAATCCACGAAACGGTTGTGACCATGGCCGCCGAAAGCACTGCGGAGGCCGGTCAGGTGGTCAAGATCTCCGCAAACGGCACCGTTGCCGCCTGCGGCGCGGGGGACCCCTTCTTCGGCCTGGCGCTGTCCCTCCGTGACGGCGCTGCCGCCGTCCAGATCGGGGGCTTTATGACCGTCTCCTGCGCCTCCGGCTGTCCCGCCCTGGGCCCTGTGACGCTGGCGGCTGACGGAAACGGCGGCGTGAAAACCGCCGCATCCGGCACACTCGCCCAGGTGGTGGCGGTGGACACCGCCGATCTGACCGCAGTCATCTATCTGTAATGCAAGGAGGAATGAAGAATGCCGTATACATACGAAACCATGAAGCTGGAAAAGGGGATGTATGGGGAAGCCGGGCGCAGCTTTACCCAGGTGCTGGAGGCCCGAGATCCCTCTGAAAACTACAAGGGCACGCCCCTGGAGGGACTGGACGCCTATCAGCGCCAGCTCAAGCGCTTTGACATCAAGGTCAAGGGCGCCGGCTCCGACACGGTGGAGAAGTTCTTCCGGACGGCGGACTCCTCCGTCCTCTTCCCCGAGTATATCGCCCGCTCCATCAAGCAGGGCATGGAGGAGAGCAATATTCTCCCGGCGATCACCGCCACCGTCACCAACTTTGACGGTATGGATTATCGCTCCATCGCCTCCGTTCCCAGCGAGGATATGAAGCGGCTGAAGCGGGTGGAGGAGGGCGCCGAGATCCCCCAGACCACCGTCAAGACCCAGGAAAACCTGGTAAAGCTGCACAAGCGCGGCAGGATGCTGGTGGGCTCCTACGAGGCCATCCGCTTCCAGAAGCTGGATCTTTTCTCCGTCACCCTGCGGCAGATCGGCGCCTACATCAACCGGATGCATCTGGAGGACGCCATCGACGTCCTGATCAACGGGGACGGCAACGGCAATCCGGCGGCGGCCTTTGCCATCGGAGACTCCACCATCGGCGGGACCTCCGGCGCACTGACCTATGAGGCCCTGGTAAACTTCTGGGCCCAGTTTGAGCCCTATGAGATGAACACCCTGCTGGTGCCCTCCGACGTGATGGTGAAGCTGCTGAAGCTCTCCGAATTTCAGAACCCCCTGACCGGGCTGAACTTCCAGGGCACCGGTAAGCTGACCACACCCCTGGGCGCCACCCTGCTGCGCTCCTCTGCGGTGCCCGCCGGAAAGCTGATCGGGCTGGACAAAAACTATGGGCTGGAAATGGTTCAGGGCTCCTCCGTCCTGGTGGAGTATGACAAGCTCATCGACCGCCAGCTTGAGCGGGCCGCCATCACCTCCATCGCGGGCTTTGCGAAGCTGTTCCAGGACGCGGGCAAGGTGCTGACGGTCTGATGAAGGAGCAGACAAGAGCGCGGATCGCCGCGCTGCTGAGTGCGGAGCCCTCCTTTGACATGGCGCTGCTGGCGCCCCTGTGCGAGGTATGCGCCGGGGAGCTTTCCCGGCGCATGAGGGCGGGGGCCGACCCGGAAACGGATTGCCCCGAGACGTATGCCCTGGCGGTCAGCCTGCTGATGCGGGCGGAAGCAGCCGACTGCCGGGAGGAGGTCCCCGGCGGAGCCTTCACCGTGGGCAGCGTGTCCATCAGCGGCCTGAATGACGAAACGGAGCGGGCTGCCCTGCGGCATCGGGCCTACCGCCTCCTGGGAGGGTATCTCCTGCCCGGCGATTTCGCATTTCGCGGGGTGAGAGCATGACGGCGGCGGAACGCTTTTCCGCCCTGGCCCGGAAATACGGCCAATCCGTGACCCTTTCCTGTCCCGGTGGCCGCACCGCCGTGGGATACGGCTTTATCCAGCCCTTTATGACCGAGAGCAAGGAGTATCTGTGGCAGCAGGCATCCAAGCTGGGCACATACGACGGCGGGAGGTTCCGCTTTTATGGGGAGGCAGGTCTGGCGGATGCCCAGGAGGAGTTCCTTTGGCTGAGTTCCCTGGGGCAGCGCTATGACGTGCAGGAGGTTCAGCCCGTCCGCCTGGGCGAAAGCATCCTGTACTGGTGGGGCGTTTTAACCGTAAGAGACGAGGAGGATGACTGCACATGACGCTCGGAGAAGTCAGGCAGGGCCTGATCGACTATCTGACGAAGCGGGAGATCCACGCCATCGGCGCCTGGAACGGGGATCGGCGGCTTTCCCACGGCAAGGCCGTGGCAGCAGTCAGCCTGAAGGCCCTGGAGCTTGCTGCCCTGGGGCAGCAGGACTATCTGGGCTGCCGGGTTGACCCGGACACCGCTGCCACGGTGCCGGTTTACGGGAAGCGGCTGTCCCTGACCTTTGGCCTTGATCTGTACGCCCCCAAGGGGGAGCCGGAGCTTTGCCTCGCCCTGTTTGACCAGCTTGGCCAGGCGCTTTGCGGCGGCGGGCCGGATGGACTGGTCATCAACGGCCTCCGCTGCGGGGAGCTGCGCTATGACACGGAATCCGCCATGCTGACCTGCGCCGCCAGGCTGGAGTGCCAAGCCTGGTGCTATGCGGCGGAAAATGAGGACGGAATCCTGGTCACGGACTTTATTGTGAAAGGAGAACCCAAGCTATGAGCACTTATCACGAACGCCCCGGCGTTTACTCTTCCTTTGACGCTTCCTCCGTCGTCTATGGCGGCGGAAGCGGCCAGACCGTAGGGGCCGTGGGCTGGGCCCCCGCCGGAACCGCCCTGGCTGCCACACAGTTTACCTCCGCTGCCGCTGCAGAAGCCCTGTATGGGGCCAGCACGACCGGAATCGGCCTTGCGGAGCTGGTGCGCGCAGCCCTGAAGAACGGCGCTGCCTCCGTGATCGCCGTTCCCGCCGGGGTGGGCGGGGGCAGTCAGGTCGTTGTTGACTACCAGGCCGCGCTGGAGGTGCTGGCCAAGGAGGAGGCCGTTTCCATCGTGATCTGCGACAGCGGCCTGAGCACCGTCCATGAGGCCCTGCTGAATCACGTCACCGACTGCTCCGGCGCCCGCATGGAGCGCATCGCGGTGGTTGCCCCGGATGCCGGGGAAACCGTCAGTCAGTTGGTGGCCCGGGCCAAGGAATTGAACAGTGAGCGGATGCTGCTGGTGGCCCCTTGCTGCACCGGCAGCGGGGGAGAGGCCATGGAATGCGGCGCGCTGGCCGCTGCCGCAGCAGCGGGGGCCATCGCAGCCGAAACCGACCCGGCGGTTCCCCTGGGCGGCGCACAGCTTTCCGGCCTGGCGGGGCTGGAAACCGCCTATTCCGACGGGGACATTGACCTGCTGGTGCAGGGCGGCGTCACCCCGCTGGAATCCGTGGGAGGCGTTGTCAGCGTGGTGCGGGGCATTACCACCCGCACCAGCACCGGCGGCGCCGCCGACGCCACCTGGCGGGAATCCACCACCATCCGCATTGTGGACGATGTGATCCCCGCTGTGCGAAACGCCCTCCGGGCCCGCTTTCTGCGGGCCAAGAACACGGTTCAGACCAGAAGCGCCATTGCGTCCCAGGTGGTCATCACCCTGGAGGATCGGCTCAGCCGGCAAATCATCGACAGCTACGACTCCGTTTCCGTCACAGCGGACAGCGAGGACCCCACCCTCTGCCTGGTGGATTTCAACTTCACCGTAGCGCACGGGCTGAATCAAATCCACATTGCGGCACATATCACGGTTTAAAGGAGGGCATACGCCATGAATACAGTTGGATTTCCAACTAGCTGCGACATCTATCTGGAGGTGGACGGGAAAAAGGTCGCCGTTGTCCAGAGCTACTCGGCCAGGAGCACCCGAAGCAGCACGCCGGTGCAGGCATTCGGGGAGACAGAGCCTGTGGCGACCATCGGCGGCTCGGACAGCCATACAGTGGAGCTGACCCGGCTCTATGCCACCGACGACGCCATCTCCGACGGAATCCGGTTCCATGATCTGGATGACTTTTCCCTGGTCATCTGCAAGCCCGACCGGAAAATCATCTACTCCGGCTGCCGCTGGAGCGCCATCAGTGAAAGCGGAGAGCTGGGCGCCATGGTGCTGGAAAAGGTCTCCCTGATCGCCGCCAAGCGGATGGAGGTGTCCGCCTGATGGATCTGCTGACCGCCAAGCTGTTTCAGCCCGCCAGGGAAGAGGAGCTGACCCTGCGGGGCCGGGTCCTCCGGCTGGTGCCCCCTGCCGCGTTCCGGGTCCTGGAGGCCAAGGCGGAGGCCGAACTGATGGGGCCGGAAGAGGACACCAGGGTACTGACCTCCAACGCCTGCCTGCTGGCCCGGGCGATCTACGGCGCGGAGGGGCAGGTCTTTCGGGATGGAATCCAGGTGCTGGAGACGCTGACCCCGGATGAAATTGAAACCATTTCCGACCGGCTTGCCCTGCTCTGCCGGGGGGCTGACCCGGGCGTGGAGACCCCCGGGCTGGATGCTGAGGACTATCGGGCGGCCCTGAAGCGGGATGACGCCGCCCGGCTCCGCTGGAAGGTACAGAAAGCCTTTCACGCCCTGCCCGGCGAAGCCCGGGTGCAGGATATGCGGGAGAAGGACTATCTCTACTGCGTGCTCAATCTGATCCTGGATGAAGAGGAGGCGCTGGATCAGCTCTGCCCGGCTTGCAGGGCAAAGGCCATGGAAAAGCGCTGCGCCTGCTGCGGCGCGCCGCTGGAGCCCTCCCCCGCCGGAGAAAATCCCAACTTTGACCGGGCCCGGTTTGACCGGCTCAGCGGGGAGGGCCTGCAATGACCGATTTGGTGGCCCTGCTTCTGGGCCGGTTTGCCGGGGAGCGGGAGGAATCCGCCGCCGAAGCCCTGAATGACGCCCTTCAGACAAAGGCCGGGGGCTCTGCCGCCGTCCGCCCGGCCGGAGGGCAGCAGGATGCGCCCTCCCCGGCCTCCCCCGCCCGGGTGCTGGCGGAGGAATACCGGGCGCTGCGCCAGGCGAACTCCCCATCCCAGCCGGTGGAGGAACCCTCCCCTGTCCGGCTGATCCGGAGCACCGGCGGGGATGGACAGGGGGAACGCTTCGGCGGAGGGCCGGACGGCGAGGAGGGCCGGGGCACCGGCTCCGGTGAGCGGCTGATCCTCAAGGAGCGGGAGGCGGGAAGAGCCGTGACCCCCTCTGACCTGGATCGGCTGTTTGAACGGGATGCAAGGCGATACGACAACGGGTTTACCCTGTACTGAAAGGAGGGAGCGGCTTGGAACTGACGCCGATGAAATTCAAAACCTTTACCTGGCCCCACAATCCCACCACCTATTCCATCACCTTTGAACGGGTGATGGCAGTGAACAAGGTGCCCTTTGGCCGCTATGATTTGCAGGATCTGGGCATGACCCGGCGAATTATGCAGGGAGAAGGGGAATTTACCGGGCCGGACGCCTATCATCAGTTCGGCCAGTTGGCCTCGCTGTTTTATGACGGCACCCCCGGCACACTGGTACACCCGGTCTGGAACACCACCACCGCCTATCTGGTCAATCTGCGCCTGGAACAGGAGCCCCGGACGGACTATGTGAGATATTCCTTTACATTCTGGGAGTGCTGTCCCGGATATTCCGGGCAGAGCAGCGATTCCGGGGCCACTGCCGCCTCCGGTGAGGCGGTCTATTATACCGTATTGCAGGGGGACAGCCTGTGGAAGATCGCCCAGAGCTATTCCACCACCGCAGCGGCCATCCAGACGCTGAATCCGTCCCTGAAAAATCCCAACCTGATCCAGGTGGGCCAGGTTCTGAGGGTGCTGTGATGACCGGGATATTACATTTATGCGATGGCGCCGCGCTGACCCTGCCGCCGCTGCTGGCCTGGGAGATGGACTACACGGCGGGGGTGCCCTGCGACGCCTTCTGGCTGCGCTTCCGGGGCTCTGCCGGGCTGATGCCCGCCCTGCACAAGGCGGTGACCTTTACCGGCCGGCAGGACGGGGCCACCGTTTTTACCGGGGTGGTGGATGAATATCACCTGGAATGGAGTGAAAATGGGGCGCTGATCGAGATCTCCGGCCGGGGCATGGCGGCAAGGCTCCTGGACAACGAATCCCTTTCCCAGACCTACGGCACAGCGACCACCGCCATGATCCTCCGGGATCATGTCACCCGCTACGGGATCACCGTGGCAGACAGCGGCAGCCTTGCCGCCGTCCCCGGATTCTCCATTTCCAGCGGCAGCAGCGAATGGAGCGTGCTCTATCACTTTGCCCAATATTACAGCCGGGTGACGCCCCGTTTTGACCGGCAGGGGCGGCTGCTGCTCTCCGGGTTTCCCGATACGGTTGCCCGCACCTTGGACAGTTCCCTCCCCATCACCGGGCTGCGTTATACGGAAAAGCGCTATGGCTGCCTCTCCGCCGTCCTGGTGCAGAGCAAAAACCAGCTCTACTCCACCACGGTGACCGACAGCAGCTATCTGGCCCAGGGCGGAATGGCCCGGCAGGTGATCACCATGCCCACAAACGCCGCCTATCAAGCCATGCGCTACTCCGGGCAGTACCAGTTGGATCAGTCCAAGCGGGAGCGCTATCTGCTGGAAATTACGCTGGCCCTCCCGTTCTGGGGCTGGCCCGGGGAACTGGTGCAGGTGGATCTGGACAAGGCGGGCTGCTCCGGGCAATGGCGGGTTCAGGAGAGCAAGGTGCAGTTGGATGAGGACGGCCAGAGAACCGCGCTGACCCTCTGCGCACCCGACACCCTGATTTAAAGAGAAGCCCGGAACAAGGCGCCGGTGACGCGGTGGTTCCGAGCTTCCGAAGGAGGAAACAATATGTGGATATCCAGACAGAACAGCCTGGCCAGGGCCGCCGGGCCCGCAGCCGATACCGGCACCATTACCGTGTCCGGCTCCGCCCTGGCAGCTTACAGCGGCGGAGAGCATCGGGGGCTGGCGCTTTACGCCCCGGGCGGGATTCTGTGGAGGCCGGAGGCAGGGGAAAATGTCCTGCTCCTCCGGCTGGGCAATGACGGCCAGCCCTGTGTCGCGGGGGCATTATGCCGGGAATACGGCGACCTGGAGCCCGGCGAACTGCGCCTTCAGAGCAAAGGCGCCTCCATTTGCCTGCGCAATGACGGGACCATCGAGGTCACAGGCACCATCGTGGAAACGGGGGCGGAGGAATGACCTTACTGGTGAAGGACGGCGACTATGTCCGGGACGGCTCCGGTGCTCTGACCTCCCTTTCCGGTTTGGAGGAGGTTTTGCAGCGGGTGCTGATCAAGCTGATCGCCCGGAGGGGCGGCTTCCCTCTGCTGCCCGAGCTGGGCAGCAGGCTCTATCTGCTCCCGCGGCAGAGCCCGGCCAACCGGGAAACCCTGGCCAAGCAATACATCCAGGAGGCGCTGGAAGAGGAACCGGAGCTGGCGGTCACCGATGTCACCCTGACGCCCCTGGACGGGGAGCGCCTGCAAATCTCTGTGGCGCTGCGCTGGCAGGGGCAGGCGCTGACCGCTGCCGTGGAAGTATCCTGAACCAAGAGGAGGAATGGAATTGACCACAGAGGAGATTTACGCGGCCCTATCCGCCGCCTTTCAGGAGAGCGCCGGGCTTTCCGGCGACTGCTCCACCGAGCTGAGCATCCGCTTTTACGCTGTGGCGGCTCAGATCGAGGCTTTATACAACCAATGCCTCTGGGTGCGGGATCAGTGCTTCCCCCAGACTGCCGCCGGGGAGCATCTGGATTACCACGCCCAACTGCGGGGCCTGAGCCGCAAGGGGGCGGCCCGGGCAACCGGCGTGATCCGCTTTCTGGTGGACAGCCCCGCCGCCACCGACCTGCCCATCGAGGCCCAGACCGTGTGCATGACGGCGGGACTGGTTCAATTTGAGACCCTGACCGCCTCCACCCTGCGGGCGGGCCAGAGCTATGTGGATATTCCCGCAAGGGCCATCCTGCCCGGAAGCGCCGGAAACGCGGCGGCCGGAACCATTTTAAGTATGTCTGTTCCCCCGGTGGGTGTCTGCGCCTGCACCAACCCCGCCGCCTTTACCGGCGGCCTGGACGAGGAGGAGGACGAATCCCTGCGGCAGCGGGTCCTCGCCACCTATTACCGGATGAGCAACGGCGCAAACGCCGCCTACTATGAGCAGGCCGCCCTGGAATTTGAGGGAGTCGCGGCGGTGTCCGTGATCGGGCGCAGCCGGGGGATTGGCACGGTAGACGTGGTTGTGGCGGGGGAGGACGGCGTGCCCTCCGCCGACCTGCTGGAGACGATACAGAACTATTTCGACAGGGAGAGGGAGATCGCCGTGGACGTTCAGGTGCTGGCCCCGGAAACCGCCGCTGTGGATATCAAAATGCGCCTGCAGGCCGCGGAAAACGCCGATTTTGACACGGTTTCCGCCGCCGTGGAAGCCGCGTTGAGGGATTATTTCAGCGGCGCCCTGCTGGGCAAGGGGGTGCCCGCCGCCAAGCTGACCGCCCTGGCATTCGGCGTGGAGGGCGTGGAAAACAGCGCCCTGATCGCGCCCGCCTCCGACCTGGAGGCGGCCCAGGATGTGCTGCCCATCCTGGGTACGCTTGAGATCATAGATTGGACGGGTGTGGCATGAGTTACGGGGATTATCTGAAGGCCATGCTCCAACCCCTGGGCCTTTACACCCTGGAGGGCTCCATCAACGGGGCGGAGCTGGAAAGCTATGGCGCCCAACTGGATCTTTGCAGCGACAGCCTGGAGGAAACCGCCCGGGAGATGAACCTGGTCACCGCCCGGGGAATGGGCCTGGAGCGCTGGCTGAGCCTGCTGAAATACAAGCCTGTGGCCGAGAGCGCCGAGGCCCTTCGCGCTGCCTTGACCGCGCTGCTGCGCATCGGCACAGGCAGCTTTACCCTCGGCGCCATCAATGACAACCTGGCCGGCTGCGGCGTGGAGGCGGTGGTGGGGGAAACGGAGGAGCAGGATGTGGTCGAAGTCACGTTTCCCCATCTGTACTTGAACCAGGCTTCCCTGGGGCAGATGATAAAGGTTATTGAGGAGATCGTCCCCTGTCATTTGGAGATCCGCTACTGCGATTGGAGCACGGAATGGAGTTATTTTTCCGACTGTGGGATGTCCTGGGGAGAGGTGTCCGATCAGGCCAACACCTGGCTGAACGTCATGCTGCTGGCGGATGCCGGGGAATAAGGCGGGGGCCATTGCGATTTTTCGCAATGGCCCCCGCGCATTTTGTTTCCGCCCT
>CAYSNK010000004.1:0-28327 GCA_964432375.1 uncultured Oscillospiraceae bacterium
CGGGAGGATTCTCCCCCTCGGCAATATAACCGCAGACGGTGCAGACCCATTTTTTCATAAGTTTATACCTCCTATTATTTTTTGATAAGCAAACAAACTCACAAGTAATCAAGAATGATTACTGATAATAATATAGCTGATTCTCCCGCCCTTGTCAACCTATTTTAGAAAAATTTTAACCGTCCCCGCTCTCTCCTCAGATTTCAACAAACCCTTTCCCCTTTGCTTTTCGTTTTTCAATCAGTTTTGACAAAAGTTCAGAATTACCTCCGGGAGCTCTTGACAATCCCGGGGCAATTCTATAAAATAAATGACAATCACTTGATTGAAAGCATTACAAACCAAAGGCGATGACTGGGAAAGTAGTTTTGGGCTCCAGGCGCAGAGAGGGAACAGATTGGTGCAAGTTTCTCCGTGGCCCCCAACGAAAGTCACCCACAAGCCGCCCCGCTGAACCGAGTAGGCGGGGACGTTTGCCCGCGTTACGGGTTCAAGCGCATGGGGTTTCCCATGAATTTAGGTGGTACCACGGAGAGCAGCTTCGTCCTATATAGGACGGGGCTTTTTGTTTTCCGGGGAGGCGGCGCCGCTTCCCGGTATCCCCCTGAACAAATCGAACCAAAGGAGGTCTTTCCCATGATGATGACTGCATCTCAGGTGTTGATGGAATGTCTGCTGGAGCAGGGCGTTGACACGGTCTTTGGCTATCCCGGCGGAACCATCCTGAACATCTATGATGAATTCGAGCTTCACGGTTACAAAGACAAAATCAAGCACATCTTAACCGCACATGAGCAGGGCGCGTCCCATGCTGCCGACGGCTATGCCCGTTCCACCGGAAAGGTCGGCGTTTGCTTTGCAACCTCCGGCCCCGGGGCAACCAATCTTGTAACCGGGATCGCCACAGCCTATATGGACTCCTCCCCCGTTGTCTTTATCACCTGCAACGTGGGCGAATCCCTGATGGGCAAGGACGCATTCCAGGAGGTTGACATCACCGGCATCACCATGCCCATCACCAAATGCAACTTCCTGGTGAAGGACGCCACAAAGCTGGCGGACATCATCCGGGAGGGATTCGCAATCGCCCGCTCCGGCCGCCCCGGCCCCGTTCACATTGATATTCTGAAAAACGTCACCTCCACCATGGTGGATTATGAACCCCTGCCCCTGTCCGAGCATCACAAGCATGGCCGGATCGCCACCATGCTGGCCCGCACCGAGCACGAGCTCCGCACGCCTGACCCCGATTCCGCAGACATCGACAAGCTGCTGGAACTGATCGAGGAGGCAAAGCGGCCCCTCATTTTGGTGGGCGGCGGCGTGATTCGCTCCAAGGGCGCCGTTCCGGAGTTCCGCAAGTTCTACAAGACCCTGCACTGCCCGGTGGCCTCTACCATTATGGGCGGCGGCGCCTGCCCCGGCAACGACCCCCAGTTCACCGGCATGATCGGGATGCATGGCAACCATGCCTCCAACGTGGCCGTTTCCGAGTGCGACCTGCTGATTGCCTTTGGCAGCCGCTTCACCGACCGGGTGGCCACCGATCCCAAGACCTTCGCCCGGCAAGCCAAGATCGTCCATGTGGACATTGACCGGGCGGAAATCGACAAGAACGTCCCCACCTATCACCATATTATCGGCGATGCCCGCCGGGTGCTTGAGCTCCTGAACGAGAAGCTGCCCGCCCACGACTACCCCGAGTGGAATGAGCGGGTGTTCTCCCTGCGGGAGCCCGCCCTCCCCCACGACCCCAACAAGCTGGCCCCCAACGAGATCCTGGAATCCGTCACCCGTCTGACCAACGCGGAGGCCATCATCGCCACCGACGTGGGGCAGCACCAGATGTGGTCCTGCCAGTATTATCATTTCAACCGCCCCGGCCAGCTGCTGACTTCCGGCGGCTTCGGCACCATGGGCTTTGGCTATGGCGCGGCCATGGGCGCAAAGGTGGGCAACCCGGATCAGGTGGTGGTCCACATGACCGGCGATGGCTGCTTCCGCATGAACTGCAACGAGATGTGTACCGCAGAGCACTATCATCTCCCCATCATCACCTGCATTTTTGACAACCGCACCCTGGGCATGGTTCGCCAGTGGCAGCATCTGATTTACGGGGAGCGCTATTCCCAGACCACCCTGGATCGCGGGCCGGATTTTGTGAAGCTGGCGGAGGCTTATGGGCTGAACGGCTACCGCGCCACCACCCAGGCCGAGTTTGAGGAGTGCTTCAAACAGGCGATGGCCTCCGGCAAAGCCTGTGTCATCGACTGCATCATCGACCAGGACGCCATGGTTCACCCCATGGTGAATGGCGGCACCCCCGTCAATCAGTTCCTGCTGGATTAAGGAGGGAGAAAAATGAGCGAGATTACCAGACATACCCTTTCCGTCCTGGTGGACAATGAGGCCGGCGTCCTTTCCCAGGTCTCCCGCCTGTTCTCCCGCAAGGGCTATAACATCGAATCCCTGGCAGTGGGCACCACGGACGAGCCGGACGTCTCCCGTATCACCATCGAGATCCTGGCGGACGAAGCCCAGTGCCTGCAAATCTGCAACCAGTTGGGCAAGCTGTTCCCTGTCCATTCCATCAAGGAGCTGGCCCAGAACCGCAGCATCCGTCGGGAACTGGTGCTGATCAAGGTGAAGGCGGACTCCCGGGATGTGCGCAATGAGATCATTCAGATCGCCAACATCTTCCGGGCCTCCATCATTGATGTGGCAACCACTACCCTGACCATCGCCCTGATCGGAGACGAGACAAAGTCCGCCGCCATCCAGAACCTGCTGACCGAATTTGGCATCCTGGAACTGGTTCGCACCGGCATGGTTGCCCTGGAGCGGGGCCAGTTCACCATCAACGAGGCCACAAAGGAAAAGGGCGAGTTCAACCTTGGCAAAAACCTGCAGTAACCCCTGCGGGCTTTGATACAAGTCAAACTTTGGAAGCTCTGAACAAACCTGATTCAGACCTTCCTTATAAAAAGGAGATTTTTACAATGGGCATTTATGACATGAACGCGAAAATGTACTATGAAAAGGACTGCGACCTGTCCGTTCTGGACGGCAAGCGCATTGCAATCGTGGGCTATGGCTCCCAGGGTCATGCCCATGCCCAGAATCTGCGCGATTCCGGCTGCGATGTGATCGTCGGCCTGCGTCCGGGCAAATCCTGGGCAAAGGCAGAGGCGGACGGCTTTGAGGTTTACACCGTTGCCGAGGCCGCAAAGCAGGCCGACATCGTTATGATGCTGGTCAACGACGAGCGCGCCGCCGCCATCTACGCGGAGTCCGTGGCCGGCAACCTGAAGCCCGGCGCTGCCCTGGCCTTCGCCCACGGCTTCAACATCCGCTATAAGCAGATCGTCCCTCCCGCTGACTGCGACGTTTTCATGGCTGCTCCCAAGGGCCCCGGCCATACGGTCCGCTCTCAGTATGTGGCGGGCAAGGGGGTTCCCTGCCTGATCGCCGTTGAGCAGAACGCCACCGGCAACGCCCAGAAGATCGCCCTGGCCTACATCGCCGGGATCGGCGGCGCCCGGGGCGGCATCATGGAGACCACCATGGACATCGAGACGGAAACCGACCTCTTCGGCGAGCAGACCGTGCTGTGCGGCGGCGTGGTTGACCTGATGCAGTGCGGCTTTGAAACTCTGTGCGAGGCCGGCTATGCGCCGGAGAACGCTTACTTCGAGTGTATGCACGAGATGAAGCTGATCATCGACCTGGTCAACAAGGCTGGCGTGGCCGGTATGAACTACTCCATCTCCGATACTGCCGAGTATGGTGAGTATGTCTCCGGCCCCCGGGTGATCCCCCACGAACAGACCAAGGCAAATATGCGGGCGGTTCTGGCCGACATTCAGGACGGCACCTTTGCCGGAAAGTGGATCGCGGAGAACAAGAACGGCCGCACCTTCTTCAACTCCAAGCGCGCGGCGCTGGCCAAGCATCCCATGGAGACCGTGGGCAAGGCCCTGCGGGACAATATGCTGTGGAAGAACGGCGACAGCTCTGACGCTTCCCTGGACTCCGCTTCCAACTGATTTACCCTTTCAGAACCCTGACAGGGGCGGGCTGCTGTCCGCCCCTGTTTCCCTAAGCTCCCCTAAACTGAGACAGGAGGTATCCTCAAAATGGCTTATCAATCCGCTAACGTGACCCAGGGGGTGGATCGGGCCCCCAACCGCTCCCTGTTTGCCGCCTTGGGCTTTACCAAGGAGGAGACAGACCGCCCCCTGGTGGGCATCGTCTGCTCCTATAATGAGATCGTTCCCGGCCACATGAACCTGGACAAGATTGCCGAGGCTGTCAAGGCCGGTGTCCGTCTGGCCGGCGGCACCCCCATCGAATTTCCCGCTATCGCGGTCTGCGACGGCATCGCCATGGGTCACATCGGCATGAAGTATTCCCTGGTCACCCGGGATCTGATCTGCGATTCCACCGAGTGCATGGCCATCGCCCACCAATTTGACGCCCTGGTCATGATCCCCAACTGCGACAAAAACGTCCCCGGCCTGCTGATGGCGGCGGCCCGTATCAACGTCCCCACCATCTTTGTCTCCGGCGGCCCCATGCTGGCCGGGCACCTGGAGGGCGGCAAGCGCACCTGCCTCTCCGATATGTTTGAGGCCGTGGGCGCCTATCACGCGGGCACCCTGGATGAGGCCGGTGTAGAGGACTATGTGATGAATGCCTGTCCCTCCTGCGGCTCCTGCTCCGGTATGTATACCGCCAATTCCATGAACTGCCTGACCGAGGCCATCGGCATGGGGCTCCGGGGCAACGGCACCATCCCCGCCCCCTACTCCGCCCGCATCCGCCTGGCAAAGCAGGCCGGGATGCAGGTCATGGAGCTGCTGAAGCGGGACATCCGCCCCCGGGATATCATGACCGCCGACGCCTTCCGCAATGCGGAAATCATCGACATGGCCCTGGGCTGCTCCACCAACACCATGCTCCACCTGCCCGCCATCGCCCACGAGTGCGGCGTGGACATTGACCTGCACATGGTCAACGAGGCAAATGCCAAAACCCCCAACCTGTGCCATCTGGCTCCTGCCGGCCCCACCTTCATGGAGGATCTGGATCGGGCCGGAGGGGTGTACGCCGTCATGAAAGAGCTGGCGGATGCCGGTCTGATCCGCACCGACCTGATTACCTGCACCGGCAGAACCGTGGCAGAGAACATTGCCGATGCCGACAACCGAGATCCCAGCATCATCCGGCCCATCCAGAACCCCTATATGGCAACCGGCGGCATCGCCGTCCTCTTCGGCAATCTCGCCCCCAACGGCTGCGTGGTGAAGCAGTCCGCCGTGGCCCCTGAGATGATGAAGCACGCCGGCCCCGCCCGGGTCTTTAACTCCGAGGAGGAGGCCATCTCCGTGATCTACGCCGGAGGCATCAAGCCCGGCGACGTGGTGGTGATCCGCTACGAGGGCCCCAAGGGCGGCCCCGGAATGAGGGAGATGCTGAATCCCACCTCCGCCATCTGCGGCATGGGCCTGGGGGGATCCGTGGCACTGATCACCGATGGCCGGTTCTCCGGCGCCACCCGGGGCGCCGCCATCGGCCATGTCTCCCCAGAGGCCGCCGCAGGCGGAATGATCGGACTGGTGGAGGAGGGAGATCTCATCGAGATCGACATTCCCGCCCACTCCATCCACCTGGATGTGGCCGATGACGAACTGGCCCGGCGCAAGGCAGATCTGGTCATGCCGGAGCCCAAGGTGAAAACAGGTTATCTGGCCCGCTACGCCAGCCTGGTCACCTCCGCCGACAAGGGCGCGATCCTCAGAACGCTGTGATCCGCTCCCCCCTCCGGGCCAAGCCTCCGCCGCCCGGAGGGAGCGGCAACCGGTTCCCCGTGAATCACAGGCCAGGGGGGATTACCTTCAGGTGACCACCTTACTTTCCTGTCAGTACTTTACAAGGCTCCCCGTTTGTGGTATGTTTTTTTCGGCAGAAAGCAATAAAATAATCGTTGATAAGCCGCTTGGAAAGGAGTTTTGACTTATGGCCTGTACAAAATACCCCCATCTCTTTGCGCCCATGACTATCAAGGGCATCACTTTTAAGAACCGCGTCCTTGCCTCCCCCATCACCACCAATCGCATTGTGGATCACGGCTATCCCACCCCAGAGGGCATTGATGTTTACGAGACAAAAGCCCGGGGCGGCTTTGCAGAGGTGACAGTCACCGAGTCCTTCATTGACCATGACCGGGCCTGGCGGCATGAGCACGGTCTGGACGTGTGGAGCAATCCCATGACCACATTCCATATAGAAAGCATCCTGACCCTCACGGAGGCGATCAAGGCCCATGGCGCCGTTGCCTCGATCCAGCTGAACCATGTGGGCGCCATGAACCATCCCGACACCATTTCCTCCGGCCGCAATCCCATCGGCCCCTCCGCCTATGTCCGGGAGGACGGGGTGCAGGTGGAGGAGATGACCGTAGAAATGATGGAGGAGACGGCGGCCCGCTGGGCGGAATCCGCCTGGAACTGCAAGGCCCTGGGCTTCCAGATGATCAACCTCCACGGGGGCCACGGCTGGCTGCTGAACCAGTTTATCTCCCCGAAATTCAACCACCGCACCGATGAGTATGGCGGCAGCATGGAAAACCGCGCCAAATTCCCCATTATGGTTTGCAAAAAAATCCGGGAGGTTTGCGGCGATGATTTCCTGATTGAATACCGGATGTCCGGCTCCGAACGCATGGAGGGCGGCATGACCCTGGAGGACGGCATTGAATTTGCCAAGATCATCCAGGACTATGTGGACCTGATCCACGTCACCTCCGGCTCCTATCAGGATCACGTCAACACCAAGGCGTTCTCCTCCATGTTTGACCCCCACGGGTGCAATCTGGATCTGGCTGGGGCCATCAAGGAAAACGTCCACGTCCCTGTGGTGGCAGTGGGCGGATTCAACGCCCCGGAGCAGATCGAGGAGGCCATCGCCTCCGGCAAGTGCGATTTCGTGGCCCTGGGCCGCCAGCAGTTTGCCGACCCCGATTTCGTCAATAAGACCCTGATGGGCCTGGAGGATCAGATCGCCCCCTGTCTGCGGTGCTCCTGCTTCAACCCCCTGGCCTCCGATCCCAACGCCCGTCCCATCCCCGCCCTGTGGCACTGCGCGGTGAACCCCTGGGGCCAGCGGGAGCTGCGCTGGCGCAATGCTCCCAAGCCCAGAGGAAGCCGCAAGGTGCTGGTGATCGGCGGCGGTGTCTCCGGTATGTATGCCGCCCTCACCGCTGCGGAGCGGGGCCACGACGTCACCCTGGTGGAAAAGGAGGGCAAGCTGGGGGGCCTGCTGTGGTTCACCGAAGTGGATACCGACAAGGAATCCCTGCTGCGCTTCCGGGATTCGCTGATTGCCCGCTGCAAATACAACGGCGTAAAGATCCTGCTGAACACCGAGGCGACGAAGCAGATGATCCAGTCCTTTGCTCCCGATGCGGTGATCTGCGCCGTGGGCTCCCACCCCTTTGTGCCCCCCATCAAGGGCGTGGAGTACGCCTCCCACGCGGTGGAGGCTTATAAGGACATCGGGAAGCTGAAGGGCAAAAAGGTGGTCATCATCGGCGGCGGCGCCATCGGCTGTGAATCCGGCTACTTCTTCGCCAGCGAATGCGGCGCCAAGGTGCAGATCCTGGAGATGCGGGACGAGATGTGCAAGGACTCCTTCCCCTCTCAGAGAACCGCTCTGCTGCCCCGGATGGAAAAGGCCGGCATGATCCTGAACTGTTCTGTCACCACCCAGGAAATCATCCCCGGCGGCGTCAGATTCCTGGACAAGGACGGCAGCGAGCAGTTTGCGGAGGCGGATCTCGTCTACTACTGCTGCGGCAACCGTTCCAATGACGAGATCGTCAGAAGTCTGGAGGGCGCGGCGCCCTGGTTTGTGGTGACCGGCGACGCAAAACGGGCCAGAACCGTCAAGGAGGCCACCTATGAGGGCTTCACGGCGGCGATGGACATCCTGTAAGCCCATTTATCAAAACAAATTCCCTGCCGGGACAGGAAAGCACCTGTTCCGGCAGGGAATCTTTTTTTCGAGAGGAGCCTCTTACAGCGCCTTTTGATAGAGCATCAGCACGTCTTTTTTCGTTGTGACCCGGGGGTTTACCGCGACATTTCCGCTCTTCATGGCGTCCTCCGCCATGGCGTCGAACTTGTCTGCGGTGACGCCCACCTCGCTGAGGCTCTTGGGGATGCCGAGGGAGGCGTTCAGCTCCCGGACGGCATCGGATAGCTGCTCGGGTGCAAACTCGGCGGCGGTCAGGGGGCGCCGGGCGATATAGTTGTAGATTTTCAGATACTTTCCGTTGTCCGCCAGGACGTTGTAGTCCAGGATGGTGGGCAGCAGGATGGCGTTGGCAACGCCGTGGGCCACATTGAAATAGGCGCTGACGGGATGGCTCATGGCGTGGACATCCCCCAGGCGGGCCCAGGAGAAGGCGATGCCGGCAAACAGGGAGCCCACAAGCATCCCCTCTGCGGCCTCCACATCCCCCCGGTTCGCCACATAGCGGCGGATGTTCTTGCCGATCAGTTCCATTGCCTTTTCCGACATAGCCTCCGAGAAGGGAGAGGCATCCCGGGAAATATAGGCTTCCAGCGCGTGGATCAGCGCATCTATGCCGCAGGCGGCGGCGGTTCCCGGCGGAACGGTAGTGATCAGATCCGCGTCCAGAATCGCGTAGGCGGGCAGCAGCTTATAGCTGAACACCGTCAGCTTGTAGTTGCGGCTGTGGTCGGTGATGACGGAGAACGCCGTCACCTCGGAGCCGGTCCCGGCGGTGGTGGGAATGGCAATCAGGGGCACGATCTCCCCCGGCACCTTGCCGCCGCCCTCGTACTCCGTGATGGAGCCGCCATACTTTGCCAGGACGCCCACGGCCTTCCCCACATCCATGGAGGAACCGCCGCCCAGGGCGATGATGCAGTCCGCGCCGCTGGCCTTAAATTGGGCCGTGGCCCTGTCCACAGTTTCCACGGAAGGATTCCCCTCTGTCTCCGTAAAGGCGTCAAAGGAAATCCCGGCGGCGGTCAGCTCATCTGCGCACTTCTGCACCGTACCCATCTTTGCCAGGGTGGGATCAGAGACGAAAAACGCCCGGCTGGCCCCCAGCGCCTTCACGGTTTCCGGCAGGCGGGAAATGCTGCCATGTCCCACAATGATATTCTGCGGGACGGAAAAATTAAATTGCTTCATGGTAATTTGCCCCTTTCAATTCCCGGGGCGAAACAGGGCCCCGGATTCCGGCCCTCGCGGGTCACTGAGCAAGCTCAGTGACCGCCTCCCGGAGGATCTCCACCGCCTTGTCACAGTCCTCCTCCGTGATGATCAGCGGAGGGATCATGCGCACCACGCTGCTGCCGATGGCCGTCACCAGCAGGTGCTTCTCGATGCACTTGTGCTTGATTTCGGTGGAGGTGGCCACGCCGTCAAACTCCACGCCCACCAGCAGGCCCTGGTGGCGGACTTCCTTCACATGGGGCAGGGTCTCCAGCTTTTCCGCGAAGTAGTCGCCCATCTTCCTGGCGTTTCCCGCCAAATCCCGGTCAAGCAGCTCGTTGACCTCCGCCAGGGCTGCGGCGCAGCTGACCGGATGGCCGCCGAAGGTGGTGCCATGGGAGCCGGGAGTAAAGGCTTTGGCAACCTCCTCCGTGGCGCAGATCGCCCCGATGGGCATCCCGCCGCCCAGGGCCTTTGCCATGGAAACGATATCCGGCTTGATCCCGTAATTCATATAGGACATGACCGCCCCGGTGCGGCACCAGCCGGTCTGCACCTCGTCGATCAGCAGCAGCATTCCCTTTTCATCGCAGAATTCCCGCAGCCCGCAGAGAAATTCCTTGGTGGCGGGATGCACGCCGCCCTCGCCCTGAACCGGCTCCACCATAATGGCGATGGTGTTTTCCGTGCAGGCATTCTTGAATGCCTCCAGATCGTTGTAGGGCGCGTAGGAGAAGCCGTAGGTCATGGGGCCGAACCCGATCTGGCACCCGTTGCCCGGCTGTCCGGTGGCGGACATGGCGCCGAAGGTGCGGCCATGGAAGCCCATCTTCGCGGTGACGATGTGATACCTGTTGGGGCCATACTTCTCGATGCCGTACTTCCGGGCCATCTTGATCATGGCCTCGTTTGCCTCGGTGCCGGAATTCTGGAAGTAAATTTTATCCATGCCGATGGTGGTGCAGATTTTCTCCGCCAGCAGCGCCTGGGGAATGGTGTAGGGGTAATTGAAGGTGTGCATGACATCCTGCACCTGGTCGATCACGGCGGCGACCACCTTTTCGTTGCAGTTGCCTGCGGAGTTTACCGCGATCCCGGCATAAAAGTCCAGATATGGGGTGCCGTTTTCATCGTAAATGTACTGATCCTTGGCGGTTTCGGCCACAAAGTCAAACCGCTCGTAAGTCTCAATCATATACTTGTTTACCTTGTCCTTAATGTCCTGGGCGGTCAGGCCCAGCTTCTCGAGTTTCATGGTTTTCTCCGCTTCCTTTTTTTATGAATTTTGCAATGATAGTTTGTGATTACACATTGTGGCGGTACTCATAGGGGAGCACCTTGATCTGATTATAGCTGGGGCAGTCCCGCACCCACTCCAGAGACTCCTTGATGATGGCGGTCTGCTGGGGGATGTTGTTGGGCTCGCCGGCGTTGGAGCCGATGGGCACATGGGGCGCGGTAATCCTGGGGGCGCCCTGCTGCCGGGCAATGGGGGGCAGCGCGGCGATGACAACGCAGCTCATCCCCGCCTCCTCGCAGCAGCGGGTGACGATGGTGGCGGAGCGGTGGCAGGTGCCGCAGCCGCCGGTACACAGGACGATGTCCACTCCCTGGGCCTTCAGCTTCCGGGCGATCTCCGGGCCGGTTTCGTTTTTGAACTTTTCCACGTTGCCGCCGCCGCCCATAAAGGTGTAGGTTTCATCGGACAGAGAGCCGATAAAGCCCTCCGCTACCAGCTCGTGGAGGCGGTCGATGGGGAACATGGCGTTCACGTCCTTGTTGATATCCGAGTTGTCAAAGCCGCCGTGAGTGACCATCAGCTCGCTGGATGGCGTGTCGAACTCAATGGTACGATAGGAGAAGTCGCCGGAGGTATTAAAGGGAACCTGGCTCTTCTTGTGGATGCCTCCGGCGGTGATAAAGGCCACCTTACATTCGCTCAGGGGCTTTTTCAGCTCGGTAAAGACGGGAGCGGGGGTCACCGGGACGAAAATCTCAGACTGCATCCCCTCTACGGTTGTCAGTTTCATATTTGTATTCCTCCTGTCTATGGATTCGTTGATTCAATGGATTGGATGGGGGCCTCCCCCTCGCCCCGGAGCTTCATGGGGCTGAGGTAGAAGCCGGCGGTCTGTCCGACCTCCAGGGGGAGGTTGGTAAACACCCAGCGCCTGGGAACCGCCACGGTGCCCAGGCCCTCCGGCAGGGCACATTTCACCGCCGTGTCGTTGACCTCGGTCAGGGTTCCCCCCACCGGGATGGGCAGCAGCTCCGCCGCCGCTTTCAGCTCTGAGAGGTCATATTCCCGGGGCGCCGGGTCTACCTCCAGATAGCTGAAATAGAATTGCACCTCCCGGCCGGGCGCAGGCGCCTCCCGGGACAAGACCAGCCTGCGGGGGACGGTGAGCACTCCGAGGCGGCCGGGGAGATGCACCTTTACCTCTCCCCCGGCGGCCTCCTTGACCAGTCCCCGCATCAGGACCGGATTGATGAGATAGTCCGGCATCAGTGCAGGGTGCCGTTGTCCAGCAGGCGGGTTTCCGGCAGGCCCAGCAGACGGTTGTTGGCGTTGATTACCTCGTTGTTCCACTTCTTGGGGGCGGGAGCAATGGCCACACCCGCCATCCGGTTCTTCAGCATCTGGATGGCCCGGGCCGCCACCTCCTTTGTGACGCAGGAGCAGCCGGCCACGTTGTTCTCAAAGCCGCCCATATCCATGTTTTCCTCTACCATGGCGGTGGCATACTCGTTGCCCACCACAAGCTGGCCCTGATAAGCGCAGAACGAAACGCCTACCACCGGGATGCCCCGCTTGCCGGCCTGGCCGATGTGCTGGATAAAGTCGATATGGTTGTTGCCAAAGCCCTCCGTGGTGATGATGCAGCCGTCGATATCCAGGGCCTCCAGCAGGGAGCCAAGCCGCTCGGAAACCCACAGCTTTTCATCGTTGACCTGGGGAGAGCCTACGAACACGACTCCCACCAAGTCCAGCTCGCTGTCGGCGGCCAGGCCCTCCACCAGCGGCTCGCGGATGTAGTGGCGGGTCATCTCCTTGGTGGCGGGGCCGATGCAGGTCAGGGCATGGATCGACCCGTCCCGAACCTGGTTGGGGGTCAGGATGATGGGCACGTTGCCGCAGTCCACGTTCTTCTGGCCACCCAGGATGCCGCAGGGCTCGGTGGGGCAGATCACGTTGTCGTGCATGGCGCCCTGGCCCATGATCTCCTTGACAAGCACCACCCGAGGGTTCCCCCGGCGGCGGACGTCCTCGCAGACCTCCTCCCGAACCACCTGGCCGTCATACTTCTTCAGCTCGTCCCGGACGGCCTGGATGATGTAATCCTGGCACTTGTGGGCGGCAAAGGGGCCGGGGCGGGTCATGCCGGACAGCCGCTGGATGACCACATGGCAGCGGATGATAATGTCGTTTTCATCGGCGCAGCCGGGATGGCCGAAATACATTTTCTCGTCCAGATACCCCTCGGAGGAGCCGAACTCATGCACCTGCACGCCGTCCTCGTCCACGCCGGTCAGCATGAACACCACGCCGTCGGCCACCTTGGTGACGCCGGAGCCCAGCTCCCCCTCCACCTTGGTGGCGATGGGGCAGACGTCCATGATCGTCTCGGTGTAAATATGGCGCTGGCTGGGATAAATCACATCCAGCTTCATGCTCTTGCACAGGGGATCCTCCAGGACGGCCTTTTCCACGATGGAGCCGTCGATGGTGATCTTGCCGTCCTTGATGCTGGTCTCCGTGCCGATCTCCGCATCGGTGATCTTAATATGCTTTTTCACCAGGGTGCGGATCACCCGCTTCTCCCCGGCAGGCTCCGGGGCGGGCTCCGTCTGGGGGGCCGGGGCCTGGGGCGCCGGGGCGCTCCCGGCAAACACCGGGATATCCATGACCAGGCTTTCCAGTTTCTCGGCTTTGCCGATCTCAATATGAATCATTCCGTTTCCTCCAACACTTGTTTTTATCACAGGGACAGAGTCCTCCGTGGGTTCAGCCGGTTCTTCCGGGGCCTCCTCCACCTCGTTGACCCGGTCAAGCACCTGACGGGTGATGGGGGTCAGGGCTTCCACATCCGTCAGCAGGGTGGAGCCCAGTACCTGCTCGATGCGCAGGCCGTCGTCGCTGAGGGTCAGCAGCCCGGCCTCCACCATATCGTCAAACAGGGTGGGGTCCTCCAGATCGGCGGCGCTGATCACCAGGCCCTTTTGCCTCCGGCAGCAGAAGATTGCCGGGTCCTTCAGGTGCTGCGCCAGGGTTTCGTTGGTAATGGACATCTTGTTTCCTCCTTATTGCTATGATTTTTTCATTTATGAATCCGACGAACCAGGGGCTGGTTGACCGCCCGCAGTGCGCCGTCCGTACAGTGATACACCGGCAGCCCCAGCTTGGGCGCGCAGGACATCACGGTGTTGGAGCAGTCCGTGCAGTTGCCGATCAGCACTGCCTGTGCTCCCGCCTTCTTGAGCGCCAGGATTTTCTCCACCTGCCCGGGGCAGCGGCCGGGGTTCTCGCATTTCAGGCTGCCCTTGACCTCTCTGGCCTGCTTGCACCGCTGGACTCCAACCACCCGGCTGCCCATTCCGGCGGCGAGTTCCTCCATCCGGGCCTGGTTCGCGCCGCAGGCGCACACCAGCAGCCCCAGCTTTTCCGGCCCCTTCAGGAAGCACTCGGCGGCAATCAGGCCGCCGGTGGTCTTGATCACCGGCTCCTCCAGGCCGGTGCGCTTTCCGGTAAAGGGGCCGCCCATGATGAGTTCGCCATAGCCCGGGGCAAGGCCCCCGGCCCGCTCAAACATGGCCCCAACGGAAAGCCCCAGCGGAACATCGCGAAATACCTGGATCAGGTTTTCGTTGCCCTTCAGCTTTCCGGCAACGGTCAGGTCCTTGTCGATCAGGGGCTTTTTCAGCTCCACCGCTTCCCGAACCCGGCAGACGGTTTCGGCGTTGACCACCACTGCCCCGGCCTCCAGGGGCAGACTGTCCACGCTGAGCAGCTTGCCCAGGACCTCCCGGACGATTGCCCGTTCCTCCCCCATGGGATACAGGTCGGGCAGCAGGGCAATGCGGACGCCCCGGGCGGGCAGCGCGGCCCTCAGCCCCTCGATGGCCTTGCCATGCTTTTCCTTAATGGCAATTACGCCCTCCTCCGCCTGCATGATCTCCATCAGGATCTGCAGGCCCCGGACGATCTGCCCCGGATTTTCCTCCATGGCAGCCAGGTTGTGGCTCAAAATCGGCTCACACTCCGCCCCGTTGACAATGACCACGCCGCCGCTTTTGAAGGGCCGGTTCAGCTTGGCATAGGTGGGGAACCCGGCTCCCCCCAGGCCCACGATGCCGGCCTCCTCGATCAGCGCCAGAGGCGCGCTTTCCTTGAGCGGGACAAAGTCCGGAGACTGCCCCTCCTCCGCCTGCACCACAATTTGGCTCCCGGTGACTTCCCGCACCACGCCGGAAACGCTGGAAAATAGATTTGCGCCGAGACTGCCCTCCGGCTTCCTTGCCAAGGGTTCTCCGCGCAAAACAGAATCACCGACCGAAACCACAGGCACGGACGGCACGCCAATGTGCTGCTTCAAGGGAAATTGAAATAAATTCTCTTGCATTTACATCGCCTCATTATTTTCTCTTTACAGACCATATTATACCCGAAATCCCCGGGTTTGTATAACGACACTTTAGGTCACGGAACATGACAAACTTTCATGTCCGGTAAGCTCCGCCCCCGGCGGCGGCTCTCCAGATCCGCATCCGGTACACCCGCCCGATTTGTCATCAATTATCCATCTGAACCCGATTGACTTTTTTCGGAAACACTGATATAGTTACTTTCGGAACAAAGGCGTTTTAACCGCAATCCCGGGCTGCGGGCTTGGGGGACGGCTTTGTTTTTTTTCAACAGATCCGTTCCAAGCCGCAGAGCGGGAACACCGGCCTAGGGAAGCTCCTTCCGCGCCCCGTCCCCGGATTTCCTGCCCAGCAGGAAGCCGTAGCGCAGCGGGTCCGCATCGTCCAGGACCCACTCGTTATACCCAGTGATATAGGCGCTTCCCGTAATCCGGGGGATCACCGCTTTCCTTCCGTCTATTTCGGTTTCCGCCATAATCATCCCCCGGAAGAGGGAGCCGGTAATGCTCTCGTAAACAAACTCCTGGCCGGGGGCCAGCTCCCCTTTCGCGTACAGGGCCGCCAGCTTCGCGCTGGTGCCGGTGCCGCAGGGCGAGCGATCTGCCTGGGCGTCGCCAAAGATGACCACGTTTTTCCGATGGGCGGCGGGGTTATCCGCGGGGCCGTAAATCTCCACCAGATCCACGGTGCGGATGTCCAGATACGGGTGCCGGACTTCCATGGTGCGGTTGATTTCCTCCCGGAGGCGCATACCGAAGTCCGTGAGCTGTTCCAGGTTTTCCTGCCGGATCTCCAGCCCCACCTGTTCCGAGTCCACCAGGGCAAAGAAGCTGCCGCCAAAGGAGATGTCAAAGGGGACGGTGCCGTATTCCCCCAGCTCCAGCGTCAGATTTTCCCGGTAGAGAAAGGCGGGCACATTTATAATGCTGACTTCCACGGCCCTGCCCTGTTCCACCTTGACCCGGGCCCGGATCAGCCCCGCAGGGGCGTCCAGCACAACCTCGGTATAGGGCTCCGTTGCCTGCACCATGCCGGTTTCCACCGCCACGACTGCGCTGCCGATGCTGCCATGGCCGCACATATTGAGATAACCGCCGCTGTCCATGAAAATGACGCCCAAATCCGCCTCCGGGCTGACCGGTTCGGTCAAAAGGGCGCCGAACATATCCCGATGGCCCCGGGGCTCCAGCATCAGCGCCCTGCGGTAATGGTCATAATGCTGCTCCAAATATTCCTTGCGCTCTATCATGGTGTCGCCACGCAGGGGGGGGAAGCCGTCATAGATGACGCGGGTCGGTTCCCCCATGGTGTGGGAATCAATGGTCTTAAACGTCCGGCCAAGATTTTTCCTGTTCACATTCAGATACATAAATTCTCTCTCCTCCACCCTCAGCGGGGATACGCCTGCCCCGATGGGGCCGGATTTTCAATTCCAATCAATTTATTATACCCCCCGGGAGATCAAATGTAAAATGGGGAAACTGCATCACAAGAATTAGGTTTTTTCATGGAAGGGTTCAGCATGGATATTAAAAAAATTGAGCTTTTTGCCGATGTCGCGGAGACTAAGAGTTTTACGAAGAGCGGGGATCGGATGGGGTATACCCAATCCGGCGTCAGCCATGTCCTGAAATCTCTGGAGGACGAGGTGGGCTTTCCCCTTTTTTTCAGAACGAAGCAGGGGGTTTCCCTGACCCGGAACGCGGAGCTCCTGCTGCCGCTGGTTCACACGCTGCTCTCCGCCAACGAAAACCTGGTTCAGACCATCAACGACATCAACGGCGTGGATTCCGGCAGCCTGGTCATCGCCTCCTTTGCCAGCATTTCCATTCACTGGATCCCCAAAATTATCCGGCGCTTTCAGGAGCTGTATCCCGGCATCACCATCAGCCTGATGGAGGGGGGCTCGGACGAGATCGTGGATTGGGTCGCCAACAACCAGGCGGATTTTGGCTTTACAAGCCAGAGAAGCACCAAACGGCTGGAATGGATTTCCCTCTCCAACGACCCGCTGATGGCGGTGCTTCCCCCGGACTATCCGGTTCCCTCGGGCAATGAGTTCCCGATTTCCGGCTTCCAGGGGCAGCATTTCATCATTTCCGCCATGGGCACCGATTACGATGTCCATTACGCCCTGGACTCCGCCCATGTCACCCCCAACATCCACTTTACTTCCATGGACGACCGGGCGATCATCTCTATGATCTCAAACCATCTTGGCGTCAGTATTCTCCCCCAGCTGGTGATACGGGGCTATGAGGAACAGATCCAGGCGTATCCCCTGAACCCGTTCTGCTCCCGGAACCTGGGGATTGCCGTCAAGTCCAAGCAGGGAATGTCCCCTGCGGCGAAGAAATTTATCCGCCTGACCAAGGAGATCCTTCCGGAAATTCTCTGAGCCGCCGGGCTGCAGAGAAAACCCCTCCCCCAAGGCGCCGCCTGGCCCCTGGGGGAGGGGTTGTGTTTTTTCAAGTTTTTTTCGATTTTGCGCCTATTTCCGGCGAAAAATCTCTCGCCGCCCGCGCTTGCCGATTTGATCGGAGCTTCCCTAAATTCAGATCACGGCTTTCACGGCGTCGATGGGCATCTCCCTGCCGGTCCACAGCCGGAAGGCGGCGGCGCCCTGGAAGAGCATCATCGGCAGGCCGTTCATGGTGCGGCAGCCGTACTCCCGGGCCATTTTCAGGAGGGCAGTCTCCTCCGGGGAATAGATGACGTCGGTGACAATCAACCCGGGGTAGAGAAAGCTGTCATCGGGGATCAGCTTCCGGCCCTCCAGCCGGCCCATACCCACGTTGGTGGCGTTTGCCAGGATATAGGAGCCGGCGATCTCCTTTTTCAGCCGTTCCCGATCCTCCAGCCGATAGACCGTTGCCTTGCAGCCGGTGTTTTCGTTGATCACCTGGGCATTGTGCTGGGCCCGGGCATAGAAGGGGTCGTCCCCGTTGAAGATCGCGATTTCCGCCACGCCATCCAGCGCCGCCTGCATCACGATGGCGGTGGCCGCGCCGCCGGAGCCCAAAACGGTGATCTTTTTCCCCACCGGGTCAAAGCCGTTGTCCTTCAGCCCGGCCATATACCCCATGCCGTCGGTGTTATAGCCGTGGAACACCCCGTTTTCATTGACCACGGTGTTGCAGGCGCCAATCAGCCTGGCGCTGCTGTCCACCACGTCCAGATAGTTCAGGATTTCCGTCTTATAGGGCATGGAAACATTAAACCCCCGCACCTCGAGGGCCCGCAGGCCCTTTACCGCACCGTCCAACTGTTCCCGGCCCAGGTCAAAAGCCAGGTACACATAGTCCAGCCCCAGGGCCTCAAACGCGGTGTTGTGCATCATGGGGGATTTGCTGTGGCGGATGGGGGTCGCGATCAGGCCAATCAGCTCCGTGTGGCCTGTAATTCTCTGCGGCATTGTATTTCTCTCCTTCTATTGGTTATCGCTTGTATATAGCGGTTTCATCATATCACAACGCCTCCGCTTTGGCAAGGGCTTCCAGGATCAGACTGACCGTGATTTCCGGGGAGGAAAAGTCCTCGATCACCGCGTGGCTGGCCCGCTCATACCTGGGCGCCCGATCCAGGAACCGCTGGACAAAGGCCGCCCGGCCCTCCTGGGCCAGGGGACGGCCCTCCATAGACTCGGAGGCGAAGGTGGAGGCGGGATCTCGCTTCAGCCAGACCACAAAGCCATTGGCCCGCAGTGCCTCGGCGTTCTCCCAGCGCAGGGGCAGCCCGCCGCCGGTGGCGATGATCAGGCCCTCCCTGCCCCCCAGCTCCCTTGCCACGGCAGTTTCCACATCCCGGAAATACTCCTCTCCCTCCGCCGCAAAGATCTCGCTGATGGAGCGGCCCTCCCGGCTGACGATCACCTCGTCGGTGTCCACCAGGGGGCGGCCCAGCCGCCTGCTCAGCAGCCTGCCGCAGGTGGTCTTTCCGCAGCCCATCATGCCAATCAAAACCAGATTTTTCATGGGACGCCCTCCTAGCCCAGGTTGGATTTGAAGTTACCGAACACCCGCAGATCCGCCGTGGACTGGGTCAGCTCGTGCATGACCCCCTCCATGCCGGCCTCCGTCAGGTTCCCGGTGAACTCCACAAAGAACATATACTCCCAGCTGTGGTCGGGGATCGGCCGGGACTCCAGCCGCACCAGGTTCAGCCCGTGAACCGCGAAAATGGTCAGCACCTCGTGGAGAGAGCCGGACTGGTGGGGCGTGGTGAAGGAAATACAGATCTTGTCCCTGCCGTCCCGAAGCTCCATTTTGGGGGAGATCACCACAAAGCGGGTGGTGTTGCAGTCGCTGGAATTGATGTCCCGGGCCAGAATATTCAGACCGTAGAGCTCCGCCGCCCGGTCGGAGCAGATGGCCGCCTTGGTGAGATCCCCCTGCTCCATCACCCGCTTGGCGCTGCCCGCCGTGTCCGCCTGGGCCACCTGCCGCCACTGCGGATGCTGGTTCAGGTACTGCTCGCATTGGAACAGGCCCTGTTCATGGGAATACACCGTCCTGATATCCTCCAGGGCGGCCCCGGGCAGAGCCATCAGGCAATGCCTGACCCGCACCGTGGTCTCCCCCACGAGATAGCACTCGTATTGGGCCAGCAGGTCATAGACCTGGCGGATGGCGCCGGTGGAGGAATTTTCAATGGGAAGCACCGCATAGTCCGCCTCGCCGTTTTTCAGGGCGATAAAGGGGTCCTCAAACTGGTACATCCCCTTGGCCCGGACATCCGGGCCAAAGAAGTCAATGGCCGCCATCTCGCTGTATGCCCCGGGTTCCCCCTGATAGGCCACTCTGGGGTCCTCAACCGGGGCCCGCCACTGGTTCAGGGCGGAAATGTATCTGGCATAGCTGGGGACACTGGTTCCCTCATGGACCAGCTTCCGCTGCTGGTTCCGGGAAATCGCCATGATCGTCTCATAAAGGGCGGTCACATCGGTTTTCAGCTTGGGATTGTGGAGCCACTCCACCTTCTTTTTCAGCACGTCCCGCTCCCGGCCGCTGTCCAGAACGGGCATCCCGTTCCGCTTTTTAAATTCACCCACCTTCTGGGTGATCTCCATCCGGCGCTCGAACAGGTAGACAATCTGCCGGTCCACCTCGTCGATGGCGCCCCGGAGCAAATCAAGCTCACTCATCGCGCTTCCTCCTCAAATTCCAAGCAGCTCACAGACCGCCAGGGCTGCGGCGGCCTCGATCACCGGCACCGCCCGGTGTACCACGCAGGGGTCATGGCGGCCCCGGATGACCAGGCTGTCGTTTTCCAGCCGCTCCAGATCCACGGTGTCCTGCTTCCGGGAAATGGAGGGGGTGGGGCGAATTGCCACGGTACACACCACCGGCATCCCGTTGGTGATGCCGCCGTTGACGCCGCCGTTGACGTTCCCCGTCAGATAGATTTCCCCCTCCCGGATGCGGATGGGGTCGTTGCACTGGCTGCCCCGCATCTCGGCCATGCGGAAGCCCGCGCCGAAGGCGATCCCCTTTACGGCGGGCACCGCGAACATCTGCCTGGCGAAGATCCCCTCCACATTCTCCCCCAGGTCGGGGGCGCCGATCCCGGCGGGCAGGCCCAGCGCGGCGCACTCGATGGCGCCGCCGACGCTGTCCCCCTCCTCTTTTGCCCGGAGGATTGCCGCCTGCATCTCCCGGCCCCGGGCATCGTCGATGGTGGGAAATTCCTTTTCCGCCACTCTCCGCATCAGGGCCGGAGTCAGGCCGGCCTCCTCAAAGGAGGACTCCCAAATCCCCGCGACGCAGGCGATGTGAGCCCCTACGGAGATCCCCTCCCGGGCCAAAATCTGCTTGGCAACCGCCCCGGCAAACACCAGGGGCGCGGTCAGGCGCCCGGAGAAATGCCCGCCGCCCCGGTAGTCGTTGCAGCCGTCATAGCGCAGAAAGCCGGGATAGTCTCCGTGGCCGGGCCGGGGGTGGGTTTTCAGCAGGGAATAGTCCCCGGAGTGCTGGTCGGTGTTCCGAATCACGGCGCAGAGGGGGGTGCCGGTGGTCTTTCCCTCAAAATAGCCGGAGAGGATCTCCGGGACGTCCGCCTCCCGGCGGGCGGTGGACAGGGGGCCCTTCCCCGGGGCCCGGCGGGCCAGCTCAAAGGAGATCTCCTTCATATCCAGCGCAATCCCGGCGGGCACGCCGGTCAGCGTCACCCCGATGGCGGGACCGTGGCTTTCGCCGAAAATGGTGTGCTTCATTCCGCTTCCTCCCGTCTGACCTGTCCCCCGAGGCTTTCGTAGTCCTCCCAAAAGCCGGGATAGGATTTGTTGACACATTCCGCCCCCAGCACTGTCACGGGGGCTAGGCACCGGGTGGCGGCTACCGCCGCCATCATCGCGATCCGGTGGTCGTTATGGCTGTCCACTGTGCCCCCCCGCAGGTTCTCCACTGCGGTGACAGTCAGCGCATCGGGGTGCTCCTCCACCCGGCCCCCCAGGGCGTTGAGCACCTCGGTGACGGTGGCCAGGCGGTCACTCTCCTTCATGCGCAGGCGGGCGGCCCCCACGATCCGGGTGACGCTACCCGGCCTCCGCAGGGCGGCGTGAACCGCCAGCGGCGGCACCAGGTCGGGGCATTGGCTGACATCCAGCGCCACTTCCCCGTCGCCGCAAAGCCGCTCGTAATAGGGAACAATGACCTTGTCCCCCTGGGCGGAGGCCGGGTTCATGCCGCAGATCTCCAGGCCGCTGCCCAGGCCCTTGGCCGCATAGAAAAACCCTGCCTGGGAGTAGTCCCCCTCTACCCTGCCGTCGTGGGGCCGGTATTCCTGGTTCCCGGGGACGTGCCAGCCGGTTTCCGTCCGCCGGGCGGAAACGCCGAAGGCGGCCAGGGCATCCAGGGTCATGTCCACATAGCCTCCGGATTCCAGCGGGCTGGTCAGGAGGATCTCGCTGTCCCCCTCCAGCAGGGGCAGGGCGTAGAGCAGGCCGGTGATAAACTGGGAGGACACATCCCCGGGCAGCCGGTAAACCCCCGGCTCCAGCCTGCCGTACACCTCCATCTGATCCTGATGCCGGTGATACCAGATCCCCTTTTCCTCAAACAGATCCTCATAGGGCTTTAAGGGCCGCCGCATCAGGCGGCCCCGGCCATGGAAGCTGCCGCCCTGCCGAACCGCCAGGGCCACGGGAATCAGGAACCGCAGGGTAGAGCCGGATTCGCCGCAGAACAGCCCCGGCGTGTCGCAGCAGGGGGTGCAGGGATAGCGGCGGCGGCCAATGCCGGTGATGGAGCATCCGTCCCGGCTGGCGCTGGCCCCCAGTGCCCGCATACAGCCCAGGGTGGCCTCGATATCCTGGCTCAGGGCCATGTTTTCCAGATGGCTCTCCCCCTCCGCCAGGGCAGCGGCAATCACCAGCCGGTGGGCCTGGCTCTTGGAGGGGGGCGGGGTGATGCTTCCGTGGAGCAGACCCGGCTGAATGGTTATATTCATCCTCTCACCCTTTCGCAAAGGGGGCAATCAGCTCCATTGCCCGCTCCCGGCTCAGCTTGACGGGGGCGGTCTCCCCCAGCCCGCTCAGCAAAATCAGCGTGATCTGATCGCCCGTGGACTTCTTATCCAGGCCAACTGCCCTCCGATAGTCCTCCAGGGAGCAGTCGATGGCATCCGGCAGGCCGAACTGCTTCACCGCCCGGGCAATCTGTCCCGGCACCTCCGCCGGGGTAATCCCCATCCGGAGGCCGATTTCCGCCGCCCGGCACATCCCGGCGGCCACGGCCTGCCCGTGGGTATAAGTCTCATAGTGATAGGCCAGTTCATAGGCGTGGCCCAGGGTGTGGCCAAAGTTGAGGATCATGCGACGGCCGGTGTCCCGCTCGTCCTCCAGCACCACCTCCGCCTTGATTGCGCAGCAGGTGTGGAGAACCCCCTCAATGTTCGCCATGATCCCGGCCCGGTTGCCGCAGTCCAGCAGGAACCGGAAAAAGTCCCCGTCCCGGATGCAGCCGTATTTGAGTACCTCCGCCATGCCGTCGGAAAAGGTCTCCTCCGGCAGGGTGTCCAGGCACCGGGGGTCCATCAGAACCGCCCGGGGCTGCCAAAAGGCACCGGCCAGGTTTTTGCCGCTTTTCAGGTCGATGGCCACCTTGCCGCCCACGGAGGAATCCACCTGGGCCAGCAGGGTGGTGGGAACCTGGATGAAGTCCACCCCCCGCAGGATGGTGGCCGCCGCGAAACCCGCCAGGTCCCCCACCACGCCGCCGCCCAGGGCAACCACCGCATCGGTGCGGGTCAGGCCCAGCCTCATAAACTCCTCGTAGAGATACCCCAGCATCTCGATAGACTTGGAGGTCTCCCCGGCGGGGACGGTGACAAGCTCCGCCGAAAGCCGACCGGAAAAGCTGCGCTTCACCCGCTCCCCGTAGAGCGGGCCCACGGTGCTGTCTGTCACAATGGCGAAGCGCCTGGCCCTGGGGCAGGCCGTCCGGCAATAGCGCCCAACGGAGTCCAAGAGCCCCGGCTCGATCAGGATGCTGTATTCCCTGCCGGGCAGGGGAATGTTCAGGCTTCTCATGGTTACACCATCCTCTTTCCCATCAGATCAACCAGGGCGCTCATCTTGTCCATCAGCTTGTCAAACGCCTCCGGGGTAATGGACTGCTGCCCGTCGCAGCGGGCGTGGGCGGGGTCGTTGTGAACCTCCACGATAATGCCGTCCGCCCCGGCTGCAATGGCGGCCAGGGTCAGGGGCTCCACCAGCCAGCGGGCGCCGCCGGAATGACTGGGGTCCACGATCACCGGCAGGTGGCTCATCCGCTTGACGGCGGGGATCGCGGAGACATCCAGGGTGTTTCGGGTGTAGGTTTCAAAGGTGCGAATCCCCCGCTCGCAGAGGATGACGTTCTCGTTGCCCTCGCTCATAATATATTCGGCGGACATGATCCACTCCTCATAGGTGGAGGACAGGCCCCGCTTCAGGAGGACAGGCTTGCTCATCCTGCCCACCTCCTTCAGGAGGTCGAAGTTCTGCATATTCCGGGCGCCGATCTGGACGAGATCCACCTTCTCCTCGAAAAGCTCGCAGTAGCGGGGGTCCATGATCTCGGTGACGATGGGCAGGCCGGAGGCTTTTTTCGCCTCCACCAGCATTTCCAGGCCCGGAACGCCCAGGCCCTGGAAGGAGTAGGGGGAGGTTCGAGGCTTAAAGGCCCCGCCCCGGAGGACGGCGGCCCCCGCCGCCTTTACCGCCTGGGCGACCCCCACGATCTGCTCCGTGGTCTCCACCGAACAGGGGCCCGCAATGACCCCGAAGTTGCCCCCGCCGATCTTGGCTTTTCCGATCTCCACCACCGTGTCCTCGGGGTGGAACTTCCGATTTGCCCGCTTATAGGGCTCCTGCACCCGCATAACCCGCTCGACGTGCTCGTTGAGCAGCAGGTCGTCCGCGTCCAGCTGGGTGGTGTCCCCAACCAATCCCAGGATGGTGCAGCCGACGCCGTGGGTCACGCCCACCTGCAGCTTTTTTGCCTCGAACTCCTTGACCAGGGCCTCAATGTCCCTTCGGCCGGTTCCCGGTTTCATCACGATAACCATAAATTCTTGCTCCTTTCTTTTGCCGGACAATCGGGCGCCTCAGAAAACGCCGGGGCGCCCAATAGAAAAAGCCCATTGATGATGCAACATCAATGAGCTAAAATACACCTTTCCCCGTGAGGAACCACTCATCTCCCCTGCACCCTGTTTCCATTCGGCACACCAAAAGCGCCGGCGCTCATAAATCGAGTCCAGCGAAGGGATGCGAAATAGGATACGGCTGCGTGAGAAACAGGCTTCATAGGGCACCTCTGACTAGTTAGGGAAGCTCTGATCCAGAGATTCCTTAGGCTATCATATATTATACCTTCCTCCCTGAAGAATGCAAGGGTTTTTTCCGCAAAATCTCCCGTCCTTTTCCATTCCTCCCCACAACTGCACCCTTGACAATTCCACTGCAGGACAGTATGATAGGGCTAATGAGTCTCATTGGAAAGGAGCATTGAAAAAATGTCGAAGTATGTTGCCAAGTACCGGGAAAACGACAGCAATTTTGGGGCGGAAATTTTCCTCTCTATTGAGGGCACGGATTACGGCTTTGTCGCTGTTCCCGACAATGGGGACGAGCTGGAGCTTTATCCCTCGTATACCGTGGAGGAGGCCATAGAGGATATGGCGGAATTTTTCTCCGATTACGATACCTTTGAGCTGCTGGACTGAGCTGCCCCTCCCCGGGAGAGGAAAGGGGATAAGAAACCGGCATGGCGCCAGACCATGCCGGTTTCCCGTTTCTCAATGGGTTTCCCGGTCAATAAATTCGGCCTTTGTCTTGGAGTACATGATTCGCTGGGCGCCGTAGAGACTCCAATAGCCGGACAGCAGATAGCTCACCGCGATGGCCAGGGCGATCAGGGGGACCCCCTCTCCCCCAAACAGCTCGTAGGCCAGCAGGACAGAGGTCAGCGGGCAATTTGTCACGCCGCAAAACACCGCCGCCATGCCGCAGGCCGCTCCAAAGGAGGGGGGAAGGCCCAGAAGCCCCCCGGCCACGCAGCCAAAGGTGGCCCCGGCGAAAAGGGCCGGGACAATCTCGCCCCCCTTGTACCCGGCCCCCAGGGTCAGGGCAGTCAGGAGGATTTTCAGAAAAAACGCCTCGGGCCGGGCGCTTCCCCCCACGGCCCGGGCAATCACCTCCATCCCCGCGCCGTTGTAGTCCGGCCCCGTCAGCAGGGAAAGGAGGGCCACCACCGCCCCGCCCAGCAGGATTTTGAGGTAGGGCTGCTTGGTCACAAGGCCGTAGAGCTTCGGCATGATGTGCATCACCATGCAGAAAATCACCGACACCAGGGCGCACAGCACCCCCAGGGCCAACAGGCGCAGGAGGTTCCCCGCCGAAAGCTCCGGAACCGCCAGGATCTGGAACCCGGCGGGCTCCACCCCCAGCTTTCCGGCCACCAGCTGGGCAATCAGGGCAGAGAGCACACAGGGCACGATGGCCGCGTAATACATGACCCCCACGCTGACCAGCTCCATGGCAAATACCGCCGCCGCCAGGGGGGTGCCGAACAGGGCGGAGAAGCCCGCCGCCATCCCGGCCATGGTGATCACCCGTTCGTCCTTTCCGTCCAGCTTCATCCGCCGGCCAATAAAGCTGGAAATGCTGCCGCCCAACTGAAGGGCCGCCCCCTCCCGGCCGGAGGAGCCGCCGCACAGGTGGGTCAGCACAGTGCCCAGGAAAATCAGGGGGGCGGTGCGGATGCGCAGGGGCTTGGCGTCCCGCACAGAGGAGATGACAAACTCCGTGCCCTTGTCATCGCTCATGCCGGTGACCTGATAGCTCCCCACTATGGCAAGGCCCGCTATGGGCAGCAGCCAAACGAGCCAGGGGGATTCCCCCCGGAGGGCGGTGGCCCACTCCACCGCGTGGTGGAACCCGGCGCCAATCCCGCCCACGACAACGCCAATGATACAGGCAAACAGCACCCACTTCAAAAAGGTTCGACTGTTCTCCCAGATGGTGCGCCCCCATCGGCCCAGGGGGAGGTAATATCGCAGTGCCGATTTCCAATCTGCCATACAAAAGCCCTCTTTTCCCGTTTTTTCCGCCCCTGATTATAGCACATCTTATTATTTTTTGCACTTTTTTCCTGGATTTTTTTCCAGACTGTGCTATACTATGATACAACAAATGAAAATCTGCCCCGGGAACCCCATCTCCGTGCTGTACTTTACATTTGAATTTTGCCGATGTAATCATTAAGGGAGGAATTATCCGTGCCATCGGACCCGTTATGGCCCAGTCTTATTTTATTGGCCGCCCTGCTGCTCTTTGACGCCCTCTGCACCGCCTGCGAAACAGCGCTGGACTCCATCAGCGAGGCGGGCCGCAGCAAGCTCTCGGAGGAGGAGGGCAGCCGCGCCCTCCTCCTGGTGAAGGTCATCGACAACCAGGAGTCCTTTCAGTCCGGGGTGCGCCTGGCCGCCCTGGGAGCCGAGACTGTCTGGTTCCTCTTCGGCCTGTTTACCCTGGGCCCCCTGTTTCCCCTGCCCGCCGCCGGGAGCGCCGCCGTCACCGGCGCGATCCTCGCCTGCCTGCTGTGGCTCTTTGGACGGGTGATCCCCCGGCAGGCGGCCTTGAGCGGCCCGGAGCGGGCAGCCCTTGCCCTGTGCCCCCTGTTCCGGGCACTGGCGGTTCTGCTGTCTCCCCTTACCGCTCTGTTCCGGCTGCTGTCCCGAGGAATCCTCTTTCTGCTGGGCATCAAGCCGGAGCGGGAGGACGCCGACGCGTCCGTGGCCGAGATCCGGGCCATGATGGACATTGGCCGGGAGGCCGGCACCATTGAAGCCGGGGAGAAAGAGATGATCGAGAACATTTTCGACTTCAACAGCATATCCGCCGGGGACGTGATGATCCACCGGACGGACATGGATATGGTCTCCCTGGACGACACCCGGGAGGAGATCGTGGCCCTGATCCAGGACAGCGGCCGCTCCCGGTTCCCCGTCTGTGGGGAGGACGCCGACGACATCATCGGCATCCTCTACACCCGGGACTTTCTCCTCAACCTTCAGCGGGAGGAACCCCTGCCCCTGAGATCCCTCCTCCGTCCGGCCTACTTCATCCCGGAATCTGTCCGGGCGGCGGCCCTGTTCCACGATATGCAGGCCCGGGCCCTCCAGATGGCCATCGTGGTGGACGAGTACGGCGGCA
Organism: uncultured Oscillospiraceae bacterium; assembly: GCA_964432375.1. Taxonomy (GTDB): domain Bacteria; phylum Bacillota; class Clostridia; order Oscillospirales; family Oscillospiraceae; genus JAJQBJ01. The sequence goes on from CAYSNK010000004.1 coordinate 27,590, forward strand.
CCAGCGGCCTTGTCACCTTTGAGGATTTGCTGGAGGAACTGGTGGGCAATATTTACGACGAGTTTGACCGGAAAACGGAGCAGGAAATTGTCCAGTTGGAGCCGAACCTGTGGCGAATCGCCGGCAGCGCGGAGCTGGATGCCGTGGCCGAGGCTCTGGACGTGGAGTTCCCCGACGAGGAGTCAGCGGACACCCTGGGGGGTCTGGTTTTCTCCCGCCTGTCCGTGATTCCGGAGGACGGCGCCACCCCGGAGGTGGAGGTCTGCGGCCTTCACATCAAGGTAGAGCGGCTGACTGACCGGCGGGTGGAGTGGGCCCTAGTCTCCAGGCTGCCCCAGGAACAGGAATCGGATACTTAAGGAAGATCTGATTTGATTGATTTCGGCGATTGGTTCTGAGGTTAAGGCCCCGAGGCCGCTGAGCGGCCCCGGGGCCTTGCTTTCTGCTTCCGGGGAGTTACTCCCCCGGAGAGTCGGCCCGGTGCCTCCGGGTCTTTCTCTCCGGAACCTCCCGGGGATTCAGCCTGGGAATCTCCATGGTGGAAAGCTCCCGGTAGGATTCCTCCTCCGCCTCATCCTGGGGCGGGTTGTACATGAGGCCGGTACACTCCGTGGCCGAGGCCACGTTGGAAATCGCGGGCATCCAGTATTCCGGGGGCAGTGTCTCGGGAACGCTCTTTTCCGGTTCACACATGATTCATCACCTCAAGGCCAGTATGCCCGTTTTTGTCGAAAATAA
>CAYSNK010000005.1:0-26692 GCA_964432375.1 uncultured Oscillospiraceae bacterium
GGGAGGGGCGGTACTTGGAGTCGCCGGTCTCGGCGTAGATCGTCTCCATAATGGCAAGGCAGGTGTCCAGGCCGATGAAGTCGCCCAGGGTCAGGGGGCCCATGGGGTGGTTGCAGCCCAGCTTCATGGCGGTGTCGATGTCCTCGGGGGAGGCAACGCCGGTGTATACCAGCTCAATAGCCTCGTTAATCATGGGGATCAGCAGGCGGTTGCAGACGAAGCCCGGCGCCTCCGCCACGGTGACGGGGGTCTTTCCAATCTCCTGGGCAAGGGCAAAGACGGTGTTGTAGGTTTCATCGGAGGTGTTCCCGCCCCGGATGACCTCGATGAGCTTCATCGCCACAGGGGGGTTGAAGAAGTGCATCCCGATGACCTTATCCTTGTGGGTCACGGCGGAGGCGATCTCCGTGATGGAGATGGAAGAGGTGTTGGTGGCCAGGATGCAGCCCTCGGGGGTGGCGGCGTCCAGCTTGGCGAAGATGGACTTCTTCAAATCCACCCGCTCGATGGCGGCCTCCACCACCAGGTCGGCGTTGGCGGCGCAGGCATACTCGGTGTCCGCCACGAAGCTCATGCGGCCTTTCAGCTCGTCCACATACTCCTGGGTCATCTTCCCCTTGGCGACCATCTTGGCAAAGCCCTTGTCCAGGGCAGCCTTGGAGCCGGCGATGATCTGCTCGTTGATATCACAGACGGTGACGGTTTTCCCGGCGGTTGCGAATACCTGGGCGATGCCCCGGCCCATCTGGCCGCCGCCAATGACGACTACTTGATTGATTGCCATAATAAATTCCTCCATATACTGTTATATTTTAAATTATTTGTTCTGAAAAACCTTGGCGGGCTTATCCTTGCTCTTGTCCAGGAAATAGGCCATGCCGTATTTCTGATCCTCGGTGGCAAAGCAGGAGCCGAACAGCTTCTCCTCCACCCCGATGGCCTCCTCCATGGGCAGATCCAGCCCCTCCCGGACAGCCTTTTTGCAGGCCCGGACCGCCACGGGTGCGTTGGCGGCAATGGCCTTTGCCAGCTTCAGGGCGGCGGGCATCAGCTCCTCCTGGGGATAAACCGCGTTCACCAGGCCGATCCGCAGGGCTTCCGGGGCCTTGATGTTCTTTGCGGTCAGGATCAGCTGCAGGGCCATGCCGGGGCTCACCAGGCGGGCCAGCCGCTGGGTACCGCCGAAGCCGGGGGTGATGCCCAACCCGGCCTCCGGCTGGCCGAACACGGCGTTGTCGGAGCAGATGCGGATATCACAGGCCATAGCCAGCTCGTTTCCGCCCCCCAGGGCAAAGCCGTTCACCGCGGCAATCACGGGGATGGGCAGGGTTTCGATCTTGCGGAAGATATCGTTGCCCTTTTTGCCAAAAGCCTCCCCCTCCTCCGGGTTCAGCCCGCTCATCTCGCCGATGTCCGCCCCCGCCACAAAGGACTTAGCGCCGGAGCCGGTGATCACCGCGCAGCGAACTTCATTCAGATCCAGCCCGTCCACGGCGGCCTCCAGCTCCCCCAGAACCTCGCTGTTCAGCGCGTTCAGAGCCTTTGGCCGGTCAATGGTCAGGACGGCAACCTGATCCCGGATCTCCACCTGGATGTAAGACATTTGATACGCCTCCTTGATTTCGTTTGCTTAAGTTTGTTATTTTTTTAACTAACTTTCCAAAAGATAAACCGCAACCCGCACTTCCCATGGAACTGCGCCGCTGCGCTTTTCCGGCAAAGGCGGGTTGCGTTTCCGCGCCGCCTGCATACCGTTCAAATATTAGTATAATGATTTTAACCGGAATGCGCAAGTGCTTTCCGGTTAAATTGTAGCTAACAATTTCAACCAACCGGAGCGGTATTTTGACTGTTTTGCCCATGTTCCGGGTATTTCTGTCATTTTGTCAGCCAGATTGCCCCTTTGTTCCCGGGAAACCCGGCCCCTGTCGGGGGCCCGGAGAGGACCCGGAGGCACAGGAGATAGAGCCCCGCCGCGAAGCCCAGGCAGACCAAGGCAGACCCCCACCCGCAGAGGCCGTACCTCTCCAGCCCCAACCCCAGCAGCCGGGTACACAGGGCGGCCAGCACCGCCGCCGGCACCGGCAGCAGCATCCCCCGCAGATGCCCCGGCCCCAGGCCCGCCGCCTTGCAGAGCAGCCGGAGCCGCAGGGCGGTTTCCGCCAGAGCCGCCAGGAGGATGGAAACGGCGCAGCCGCGGATGCCCAGCCAACCGGTGAGGCACCAGGTGGGAACCAGCTCCAGCACCCCGCAGCCGATGGCGATGGCGGCGGACTCCCGCTGCCGCCCCAGGCCGTTCAGACCCGCCGCCAGGACAGCGTCCCACCCCGCCAGCCCCACGGCAGCGGCCAGGAGCCCTCCGCACTCCCCTACCCGTTCCTCCCGGAAGAGCAGCCGCCCCAGTTCCCCGCCGTACAGGGCCAGCAGCGCCAGCAGAGGGAAGATCGCGGCGGAAACCGCGCCCAAAGCCCGGGCCAGCTTATTCCGAACCTCCTCCCCCTTTCCCTGGGCCCAGAGCCGGGACAGCTCCGGCAGCAGCAGGGTACACAGGGCGCCCACAAAGCAGTTGGGCGCCGTCAGCAGCGGCAAGGTCATGCCGAAGAGGATGCCGTAGGCCCCCACCGCCTCCCCTGCCGGGATACCGAAGGCGATGAGCCTCCGAGGGATGATCACCGCGTTCAGCGCGGACAGAGCGCTGGCCGCCACCGCAGAAGCGCCGGCCGGCGCCGCGATCCGGGCCAGCTTGCCCCCCAGCCCCGGCATCCGCCGGGGTTTGATCCCCAGACGCCGCCGGGCCAGGGTCAGGGCGCCGGAGGAAAACACCTCGCTTGCCAGCATTCCCCCCACGATCAGGGCGGCCTTCTCCTCCACCGTCCCCATGGGTACGGCGGAGAGCAGCAGGAGGATGGCCAGGGTTCGCACCGTCTGCTCCCCCAGCTCCACACCGGCGGGGATCTCCACCCGCCCCTGGCCGTAGAAATACTGCTTTTGCAGGTTTTCCACCCCCGTCAGCAGCAGGCAGGGCAGCAGCAGCATCAGGCCCAGCCAGGTCCGGGCGTCCCCCAGCAGCTCCGCAGAGATGAAATCCCCAAACAAGGCTGCGGGCACCGCCGCCATCAGCCACAGCGCACCCAGCACCCGCAGCCCCAGCCGCACCAGGGCCTCCCCGCTGCCCCGGCCATACACTCCCTCCAGTCCCCCGGTCAGGGCGGAAACCGACACCGCCAGCCCCGAAACCGCAAAGGCGGTGAGGACGGAGTAGGCGGGCATCAGAAGCTGGTATACCCCCATGACCTCCGCCCCCGCCAGCCGGGAGATCCCGATCCGGCAGAGGAACCCCGCCCCCTGGGACAGCAGGTTCACTGCCGTCAGCAGGGCGGCGGATCGAAACAGCCCCCATTTCCTTTTCATCCCCAGGCCCTCCCCCACTCTCACAGACTGGTTGAGTATATGAGCCCCGCCGGAAAAAAATGTTGCATTACTAGGGGAACTCTGATTATGCGGCCGCACTTGACACATGGGTCAAAAAACATGGAGAATTGCCCGCCGGACAATTCTCCATGTTCTTTCGCGAGAACGATTTATTCAGAGGTTCCCTCTTTCGCACCGGCCTCCGGGGGCATCGCCCGAAATTCCGACAGGCCGAAGGGGGTTTTCCGTCTGCTGCGATTCCCCTCCGGGGGGCCCGCTGCCAGAAGCTCCTCCGCGTGGAGCAAATGGGCCCGGATCAGATCCTTCTTCAGCAATCCGGGGTTGTGGCTGGCAAGGAGCCGGTCCACCGGCAGGTGATCCGCAAGGGTCAGGGTTTCCCGCATCCCCGCCAGGGTTTCCCGGGACAGATCCGGCAGCAGCAGCCGGGGCCCCAGGGCGTCTCCCGCCAGCAGCAGCCGGTATTCCGGGATCAGCAGCCCCACCGAACCGGCGGTATGCCCCGGCAGGGCCACCACCTGGACAGTGAGGTTCCCCAGGGGAAAGCGGGTTCCCGGCGCGAGGGGCCTGAGGGGGGTAATGGCGTCGGTGCGCCGGGCCAGGGCAATATCGGCGGGGTGTATCCAGGCATTGGGAAAGGCACGGATTCCCCCCACATGATCGTAGTGCCCGTGGCTGCACAGCACCTCAAAGCCGCCCTCCGTCAGTTCCTCCATCGCCGGGCGCAGGGAGCGCCTGCCCAGGCCGGTGTCGAAGAGGATCGCCCCCCGCTCTCCCACAATGGCGGTGCAGTAGACCCGGTAGGATTCCTCTATATGCCAGACTCCCGGGAAAAGCTCCGTCCGGTTCATCCCAGCATTGCCGCCCCGGAAATCATCTCACAGAAGGTAGGATGGGGATGAATCACGGCGGCCAGATCCCGGGCGGTCAGCCCCTTCTCCACCGCCAGGGCAAGCTCCCCGATCAGGTCGGTTGCCCGGGGACACACCAACTGGGCGCCGAGGACAACGCCGCTGTCCCGATCTGTCACCAGCTTGACATAGCCGCTTTCTCCGCCCTCAATCAGGCACTTGCCGTTGGCCCCGGTCAGGTATTTCAGGCCCCGTACCGCCCGGCCCTCTGCCTTTGCCTGCTCCTCGCTGAGGCCGACAGTGGCCACCTCCGGCTCGCAGAACACGCAGCTGGGCACCACAGTCTCGTCCACGGCAGGGGTGCGGCCTAAAATCACATCCACCACATTGCTCCCCTGGGCGGCGGCAACGTGGGCCAACTGAATGTTCCCCGCCCGGCAGTCGCCAATGGCGTACAGGTGGGGATGGCTGGTGCGCCCCAGCTTATCGGTGACGATGGCGCCCCGCTCCAGCTCCGGCGCCGCTCCCGGCGCGAACAGCCCCTCAGTGGCCGCCCGCCGCCCTGTGGCAGCCAGCACCCCCTGGGCGGTGACGGCAGTCTCCTTTCCCCCCTTGTCCTCATAGAGGACGGTCATTTCACCGGGGGTCCCGCTGATGGCCTTGACGTTGACCTTGACGTTCACCGAGGCTCCCCGCTTTTTCAGCGCCGCAGTCAGGCGCTGGGAAATCTCCCGATCCATGGGCGGCAGGATGTGGCCGGCCAGCTCCAGGATCGTCACCCGGCAGCCCAGGGGCAGATAGATGGAGGCGCACTCCACGCCAATCACCCCGCCGCCGATGATCACGAGGGAACTCAGGTTCAGGCCCTCCCCCTCCAGCAGGTCGTCGCTGGTATACACCCCGGGCAGGCCGATGCCGGGGATGGGGGGACAGGCGGGCTTGGAACCCGCCGCCAGGATGATGTCCTCCGCGTGGTAAACCTCTCCCCCGCAGGTGATTTCCCCGGCCCCGGTCAGCTGTGCCTCCCCGGAGACCACTGTGACCTTGCCGGACTTCATCAGCTTTTCGATGCCCTGGCGGAGGGTTTGGACGATCCGGGCCTTCCGCCGGTGCATGGCGGCGAAGTCGTAGGAAATCCCCTGGGCGGCAATGCCCAGCTCCCCCCCGTTGGCCAGGGCGGAATAGGCCCCCGCGCTGTGGATCAGGGCCTTTGTGGGGATGCAGCCCCGGTTCAGGCAGGTGCCGCCCAGCAGGGATTTTTCAAAGAGGAGAACCCGCTTCCCCTCCCCGGCGGCCTTTTCCGCTGCGGTATACCCGCCGGGGCCGCCGCCGATTATGGCGATATCATAGTTCATTTATGGTTCCTCTCTTTCCGGTAATCAGCCCGGCCAGATCCTCCGCCAGCAGCGGAACCGCCTCCGGTGCTCCGGCCAGCGCCCGGCAGACCGCCGCCCGCTCCAGGGGAACGCCCCGCAGGAGGCCGGGCACCCGCTCCAGGTAATCCGCCTCCAGCCCGTCCGACCACAGGCAGGCGTCCTCGATCACGTTCCCCTCCAGGGAGAAGTCCACCCGCACCGTCCCCCAGTCAAAGCGGGCCTCCCGGCTGTGGTTCAGCGTCTTTTTTCTGCCGTATTTCCACTGGGGGGAGGCGAAGCGGGCGCGGCCCGCCTCCAGCAGACCGGGGTCCAGCTCGGATTCCTCGATTTCCCGGGCCGGCAGGCTGTAAACCTGCTGAAAGGCGGCCTTCAGCGCCTCCTTCAGCCCGGCAACCGTCAGCTCCGGGTTCCAATCCCGCAGGTTTCCCACCCGGGAGCGGACGGACGGGACCCCCTTTGCCTGCATTTTCAGGCGGGAGGGGTTCAGATACCGCTCCATGGGCCCGGTTTCCACCTCCACCATCAGGGTGCCGTGGTGATAGCTCCTGCCGCCGGAGTGATAATAGGCGTGGCCGGAGAACTTCCGCCCCTCCACGGTCAGGTCGTTGCGGCCTGTCCGCCGGGCTTGGATGCCGCAGCGTTGGACAGCCCGGAGGATCACCTCCGTTTGCAGATCCACGTTAAAATCCGGGGTGGGCATCAGGAAGGTGAAGTTCAGATTGCCCAGATCGTGGTAGACCGCCCCGCCCCCGGACAGGCGGCGGGCAAGAAAGCCCCCCTCCGCCTCCAGCAGCGGGATGCGGCACTCGTTTTCCGCGTTCTGATTCCTGCCGATGACCACAGTCCGCCGGTTTTGCCACAGATAGAGGATGCACTGCCCCGGCCCCACACGGCGGAGCAGGGCTTCCTCCAGGGCCAGGTTGTAGTAGGGCTCGGTGCTGTCCGTTTCAATGAAATATAATGTGTCCGGCATGGGCCTTAAAAGGAATAGCGGAGCACCGGCGTCCTGGCCGCCTTGACCTCATCGGGCCGGCCGATGGGGCAGTCGTGGGGGGCGGAGTGGAGGCTTGCCCCGTCAGCCCTGGCCTCCTCCAGGATTTTCAGGAAGATCTCCGCCGCCTCGTCCAGGGTCTCCGGGCTCTCGGTTTCGGTGGGCTCCACCATCAGCGCCTCGTGGACGATCAGCGGGAAGTACATCGTGGGGGGATGGATGCCGAAGTCCAGCAGCCGCTTGGCCACGTCCATGGCGGAGGCTCCGGTCTCGTGCTTCAGCCCCTCCAGCGTCATCACAAATTCGTGCATACAGGGGGAATCGCAGGCCATCTCATAGCCCCCCGCCAGCTTCCGCATCAGGTAGTTGGCGTTGAGGACGGCGTTGGCGCTGGCCTGGGGAATCCCCTCCCTGCCCAGGGTCAGGAGATAGGTCAGGGCCCGAACCACCACCAGGAAGTTGCCATAGAAGCTGCGGACCTTCCCCAGGGAGTGCGCCGGGGCGTACAGGCTGTAAACCCCGTCCTTTTCTCTCACCCGGGGGGCGGGCAAAAATTCCTCCAGGAACGCCTTGCAGCCCACCGGCCCGCTGCCGGGGCCGCCGCCGCCGTGAGGAGTGGCAAAGGTCTTGTGCAGGTTCACATGGACGCAGTCAAACCCCATATCGCCGGGGCGAACATGGCCCATGATGGCGTTCAGGTTGGCGCCGTCATAGTAGCAGAGGCCCCCCGCCTCATGGACGATCCGGGTGATTTCCAGGATGTTGGGGTCGAACAGGCCCAGGGTGTTGGGGTTGGTCAGCATGAGGCCCGCCGTGTCCGGCCCGACCGCCCGGGCCAGGGCCTCCAAATCCACGCCGCCCTGGGGGTTGGAGGGGACAGAGACAACCTGAAAGCCCGCCATCACAGCGGAGGCCGGGTTGGTGCCGTGGGCGGAGTCCGGCACAATGATCTTCTTTCTGCCGGTGTCCCCCCGGGACAGGTGATAGCCGAGGATCAGCAGGAGGCCGGTGTACTCTCCGTGGGCGCCGGCGGCGGGCTGAAGGGTCATGCCGTCCATGCCGGTGATCTCGCAGAGCAGCTTTTCCGTGGTGTACAGCGCCTCCAGGCAGCCCTGGGCGGTCTCCGCCGGCTGCAGCGGGTGAATCTCGGTAAAGCCGGGCAGGGCCGCCATCTCCTCGTCCACCCGGGGGTTGTATTTCATGGTGCAGGAGCCCAGGGGATAGAAGCCGTCGTTGACACCGTGGGTCTGCTTTGCCAGCTCCGTGTAGTGCCGGCCCAGATCCACCTCGGAAATCTCGGGCAGCCGGGGGGGCTGCTCCCGGAGGAGGGCCCCGTCATATTCCACCGGCGGCACATCGCAGGCCGGGATCAGGGCCGCCCCTCTGCCGGGCCTGCTGCGTTCAAATAACAGTTTCATCTCTCGCACACCTCCCTGATTGCGCGGACAAGGCCGTCAATTTCCGCCCTGCTGTTACATTCGGTGCAGCACCAGAGGATGCCGCCCTCCACGGGCAGGCCGGAGAGGATGCCCTTTTCCGCCAGCCTGGCGGCGAGAACCTCCCCCGGGATGGGGGAATCCGTCAGAAATTCGTGGAAGAAGGGCCTGGAGGTCCGCAGGGCAAACCCCTCCACCTGGGAAAGCTGGGCCGCCAGGTAATGGGCGTGGGCAGCGGAGCTTTCCGCCGCCTGCCGCAGCCCTCCGGGGCCCATCGCCGCCAGATACACCGAGGCGGTCATGGCGCACAGGGCCTCGTTGGAGCAGATGTTGGAGGATGCCTTCTCCCGGCGGATATGCTGTTCCCTGGCTTGCAGGGTCAGCACAAAGCAGCGCTTTCCCTCGGCGTCGGTGGTCTCCCCCACAATGCGGCCGGGCAGCTTCCGCATCATGGCCTTTTTGCAGGTCATAAAGCCCAGGTAGGGGCCGCCAAAGCCCATGGGCATCCCCAGGGGCTGGCCCTCCCCCACAGCGATATCCGCGCCGTACTCCCCCGGCGTTTTCAAGAGGCCCAGGGAGATGGGGTTTGCCCCCATGACAACCTTGGCCCCCGCCTCATGGGCGGCGGAGACCACGGCGTCCATGTCCTCAATGACCCCATAATAGTTGGGGCTCTGGACATAGACGGCGGCGATGCCCGGATTCAGCGCCTCCTTCAGCGCGGCAAGGTCGGTGGCGTACCCGCTGGTTGGGATCACCTTCACCGGAACCCTTCTGCTGGCGCAGTAGGTCTCGATAACCCCCTGCACCTGGGGGTCCGCCCCGCCGGAGATCAGGACGCCGGAGCGCTTCCGCTCCACGCACATCAAAACTCCCTCCGCCGCGGCCACGGCCCCGTCGTAGACGGAGGCGTTGGAAACCTCCATCCCGGTGAGCTCGCACATCTGGGTCTGGTATTCAAAGATGGATTGAAGCACCCCCTGGCTGATCTCCGCCTGATAGGGGGTGTAGGCGGTGAGGAACTCCTCCTTAGAGGTGACGGTTTTCACAATGGCGGGAATATAGTGGCGATAGGAACCGGCCCCCCGGAAAACCGATTGGAACACCCGGTTCTTCCCCGCCAGGGAGGAAACCGCCTTGGTCACCTCGTACTCAGACAGTCCCTCCGGCAGGTTCAGCTCCTTCAGCCGCACCGCCTCGGGGACCCCGGCGTACAGTTCCTCCAGAGAGGTGAGGCCGATGGACGCCAGCATCTTCTCCTGCTCCGCCTGGGTAGCGGGAATATAGCAGCCCATTTTTTACTCCTCCTCGGCGGCGCACAGCTCCGCGTAGCCCTCCGCGTCCAAGAGTTCCTCAAAGCCGGAGACATCGGAGACCTTGATAAACCACGCCTCGTAGGGAGACTCGTTGACGGCGGCGGGGTTGTCCAGCAGCTCCTCGTTGACGGCGGCCACAGTGCCGGTGACGGGGGAGAACACATCGGAAACCGCCTTGACGGATTCCACATCGGAAAACGCCTCTCCGGCGGCCACCTCGTCCCCCTCCTCGGGCAGGTTGACAAAGACGATGTCCCCCAGAGCATTCTGGGCAAAGTCTGTCAGACCGATGACATACAGGCCGTCCTCCTCCTTGACCCATTCATGGGACTTGGAATACTTCAATTCAGCAGGGATATGAGACATGATAATTTCCTCCATTCGCGTTTATCGCGTTTTTATGTTGATGAGATAAATCCTACTTCTTACTTACTTTCGGGTGTAGAAGGGCAGTGGGACGATCTCCGCCTCTACCCTGCGGCCCCGCACATTGACCTGGACGGCAGTGCCCTGGGCGGAATCCTCCGCGCAGACCAGGGCCATGGCCACCGCCTTCCCCAGATAGGGGCAGTGGGTGCCGGAGGTCGTCATGCCGATCTGCCGGTCCCCGAGGTAGACCTCCTGATGCTCCCGGATAATCCCCCGGCCGGTGACGGCCAGGCCCACCCGAATCCGTTTGGGCGCCCCCGCCGCCACAAGCGCGTCCTTTCCGATGAACTCCTCCTTGCCCAGCTTGACGCCAAAGTCCAGCCCGGCCTCCAGGGGAGTTACCGTGTCGTCCATCTCGTGGCCGTAGAGGGGCATAGCGGCCTCCAGTCTCAGGGTGTCCCTGGCCCCCAGGCCGCAGGGGATCAGTCCAAATTCCTCCCCGGCCTCCCGGAGCACCTGCCAGAGCTTTGCGCCGTTTCCGGCGGCGGTGTAGAGCTCATAGCCCAGCTCGCCGGTGTAGCCCGTCCGGGAAATCATGCAGGGCATCCCGGCAAGCTCCGCCTCCCGAACGGCGGTGTAATACTTCTGGGGGATGCTCTCCTGGGGAAGCAGCTTTGCCAGGATCGCGGGGGCCTTGGGGCCCTGCAGGGCAAGCTGGGCCACGGAATCCGAGATGTCCTCCGCGGTGGTGCCGGGGAGCAGGTTGGCCCGGATATGGGCATAGTCCTTGCTGCGATTGGCGGCGTTGACCACCACAAGCCAGCTCTCTTCCCCGAATTTGTAGACCAGCACATCGTCGATACAGCCGCCCCTTTCATTGCACAGGACGGAGTAGCGGACCCGGCCCACGGACATATTGGTGAAGTCGTTGGTCAGCAGGTGGTTCAGCGTTGCCAGCGCCGTGGGGCCGCGAAACACGACCTCCCCCATGTGGGAGACGTCGAACAGGCCGCAGGACTGGCGAACCGCCATGTGCTCCTTTATGACGCCGGTTTGATACTGCACGGGCAGCAGATAGCCTGCAAAGGGGACGATCTTTCCGCCCTCGGCCACATGGGTGTCATAGAGCGGTGTTTTTAATTCCATCATACATTCCTCACTTTCACATCATAAAAATAAAAAGACAGAGACATAGACCGCAGGGGTGCCCCGCCGTCTATGCCTCCGTAACTTAACCTGAAAGATTCTCCGCCTGGGCGGATTGCTTCTTCGGTGCTTTCCCGCTTTCCAGAGGTTCGTCAGAGAACGGTCCTTTTGCCTGAGAGTTATTGCAGCCCCTTCGGCGCCGCCTGCGGCGGTCTCTCCCGTCCTCATCATCCGAGTCATTCAGTTGTCTGCGCATTTACAGATTCCATGGTATTATACCAGAAGTCCGGCGTTTTTGCCTCGTCAAAAATAACATTTTATTTTGTAAAATCTGTGAATTTTAACAGTGATGGTTCCCGATCCGGAACTCGGCGGGGGAGCAGCCGTACTTTTCCCGGAACCGGCGGTAAAAATAGCTGCTGTTGTTGTAGCCGATGTTTTCCAGAATGAGATCCACCGTCAGGGCGGTGTGGGCCAGCAGATAGGCCGCCTGCTCCAGCTTCCGCCTTTGCAGCAGCTCCTTAAAATTGGAGCCGGTGTACCGGGTCAGCAGCCGGCTCACCGTATAGGTGGGCAGGCCCACTGCGGCGGCGGCCTCCGCCAGGGTGCCGGCCTGATAATGGCTTTCAATGTATTTCAGGACGGAGGAGACCGCCGCCTGCTCCCGCTTCCCGGGGTCGTCCTGGTTGATCCGCTCCGCAAATTGAGACAGGTTGAGGAACAGGAGCCCCATGGTGGTCTGGCAAATGGTCTCGGTGCCGGACCGGTGATCCAGCAGGGTCCACACCAGGTTTTCCACCAGGTTCTGCACCGGCAGAATCTCCCGGGCCGGGATATGCAGATAGCTGGCGGGGGAGGAACTCTGGGACAGCGTGGTGATGAGAAAATCCCACAGCACGTTCTTCCCCTCAAACATGGTGATGGCCCGGTCAAAGAACTGGGGGAGGATGATGAAGTTCACCGCGATGTCCCCCTCCGAGGCGGGCAGGATCTCGTGGTACACCGCCTGGTTAAAAAAGATCAGATCCCCCTCCTCCAGCAGGATTCGCTCCCTCCCGTTGACAATGTGGGTGGTGCTGCCGGAGCACATATACACCATCTCCACATAGTCGTGCCGGTGCCGGGGGAAATAGGCAAACCGGGTATGGGGCCGCATCTCGATGAGGCGGCCCTTTTCCAGCAGCTTCCCGCTGTCCACCACAAAGGCGGCCCTGGCGGTATAAAGCTCCTGCCGGATATCCCCGGAGCTGTTCAGCAGCGCCCGCTCCTCCGGGGTGATGGGCCGAAGCCGCTCCAACAATTCCTGTCGCATCAGAATCCCTCCCCTTCCCTTGGGAACCTCCGAAAATCATCGCCAGCCGGACGGTTGAATCCGTGCTCCTTCAGTATAGCACAAAGTGCAAATAAAGTCCCCGATTTTTTTAGAAAAAGACCTTTCCCCCAGGCCGGGCAAGCCCTATCATTAAGGTATCAAAGTAAAACGATTGGGAAACGATTGGGAGAGGTGAACGTTGTGGAAACATACTACTTGGCGATTGACATCGGCGCCTCATCGGGGCGCCACATCCTGGGCAGCGTCCGGGACGGGAAAATCGTCCTGGAGGAGGTCTGGCGCTTCGACAACCGGCAGGTACACCGAAACGGCCACGACTGCTGGGACATCCGCAGCCTGTGGGGGGGCATCCTGGAGGGGCTGAAAGCCTGCAAGTCCCTGGGGAAAGTGCCCAAAACCATCGGCATCGACACCTGGGCGGTGGATTACGTCCTGCTGGACGAAAACGGCGAACTGATGGGGGACGCCGTGGCCTACCGGGACGGAAGGACCGCCGGGATGGACAAGGTTGTGGAGGCCCTCATCCCCGCCGGGGAACTGTACGCCAGGACCGGCATCCAGAAGCAGAGCTTCAATACGCTCTACCAGCTCGTGGCCCAGCAGCGGGAAGCCCCGGAGCAGCTGGCGGGGGCAAGCTCCCTCCTGATGATTCCGGACTACTTCAACTTCCTTCTCACCGGCGTGAAAAAGCAGGAGTACACCAACGCCACCTCCACCAACCTGGTGAACGCGGCGGGAAAAGACTGGGACAGAGCGCTGATCGGCCGCCTGGGGCTGCCCCAAAAGCTGTTCCTCCCCCTGTCCATGCCGGGGACTAGGGTGGGAGAGCTGACAGAGGAAATCCAACGGGAGGTGGGGTTCAACGCCGAGGTGATCCTACCCGCCACCCACGACACCGGCTCGGCGTTCCTGGCGGTGCCCGCCAGGGACGAGGGCGCCGTCTACCTCTCCAGCGGAACCTGGAGCCTGCTGGGGGTGGAACTGCCTGAGCCCATCACCACAGAAGCAAGCCGCCAGAGAAACTTCACCAACGAAGGCGGGGCGTGGTACCGGTTCCGCTACCTGAAAAACATCATGGGTCTGTGGATGATCCAGTCCATCCGGCGGGAGCTGAACGGCGTGGCCTATGTGGAGGGCCGTACCAGCCGTTATGCGGACGGAAAGCAGTGGAGTTTTCCGGATCTGATCGAGGCGGCCAGGGGCGCGGGGGACTTCCCCTCCGTGGTAGATGCCAACGACAGCCGCTTCCTGGCCCCGGACAGCATGATCGACGCCATCCGGGACGCCTGCCGGGAAACGGGACAGCCGGTGCCGGAGACCGTGGGGCAGCTCATGCGGTGCGTCTATCTCAGCCTCTCCCAATGCTACCGGGACGCCATTGGCGAGCTGTCCGCCCTGACGGGCCGGGCCTTCACCAGCGTCAACATCGTGGGCGGCGGCTGTCAGGATATGTATTTAAACGAGATGACTGCGGCGGCCTGCGGCCTCCCCGTCTGGGCCGGCCCCGTGGAGGGCACCGCCCTGGGGAACCTGGTGGTTCAGCTGATCGAGGACGGCGTATTCCCCAATCTGCCATCCGCCCGGGCCGCCATTCAACAGAGTTTTGAAATCAAGGAGGTTTTGCCATGTTAGTTGAAACAAAAGCAAGGGTAGGCGTGTTCGCCATCGCCCTGGGCGCCTATCTGCCCCAGTTCCCCAGCCTGGTTCCCGAATTTGAGGGCCAGTACGCCGATTTCAAGAAGCGCATCCCCCCCACGGTGGAGCTGATCGACGGCGGCATCGTCACCACCAAGGAGAAGGCCATGGCCGCCGGGGACAAATTCCGGGCCGCCGATGTGGATCTGGTCATTTTGCAGCTTTTAACCTACGCCACCTCCTACAATCTGCTCCCCGCAGTCCGGGATCTGGACGTGCCCGTGGTGCTGGTGAACCTCCAGAAAAAGAAGGCCCCGGACTACGCCAACACCGACACAGCCGCCTGGCTGGGCACTCTCTACGCCTGCGGCGCCGTGGGCGAAATGGTGGCCGACCTGGAACGGGCAGGCAAGCGCCATGCGGTGCTCACCGGCGTGGTGGAGGGGGGCGACCCGGAGGTGGACGCCGAGATTGCCGACTGGTGCAAGGCAGCCCAGGTGCGCCGGAGATTCCGGGACACCAACCTGGCCCAGATCGGCCGCCCCTACCCCGGCATGATGGATCTCTACATCGACGAGACGAATCTCTACCACAGGATGTGGCTTTACACCAAGCAGTTCGACTGGGAGAAGATGTGGGCCATCGCGGACGACATCACCGACGAGAACGCCATCCGCGCCAAGGCCCGGGACATTCTGGACACCTTTGACATCGAGGGCGGCGGAACCGTCGAAAAGGTCTGGGACATGGCGAAATACGTTGTCGCCTTCGAGCGGTGGGTGAAGGAGGAAAACCTGGGCTTTGTGGCCAGTCACTACGATGGCTTTGCCCAGGGAGTCGCCGGGAAACTGGACAGTATGCTGATCCCCGCCTTTTCCATGCTGATCAAGCAGGGCACCGCCTGCGCCGTGGAGGGGGACATCAAGGTTGCCATGGCCATGGGAATCCTCAAGACCATCAGCGGCACCGGCCAGCTCTCCGAGATGTACTCCATCGACTTTGAGGAGGACATCTGCATCATCGGGCACAGCGGCTCCGGCGATGCGGACATCTCCCAGGCGAAAAAGCCCACCATGAAGATCGTGCCGGTGTTCCACGGGAAAACCGGCGGCGGCTATCTCACCCAGTTCTATCCCCCCGCCGGCCCCGTGACCTATCTGGGCATCACGCAGGATCGGGACGGACACTTCAAGTTTGTGGTCGCGGAAGGGATCAACGAGGAGGGCCCCATCTTCACCTTCGGCGACACCAATATGAGGACCCGCTTCTCCTGCGGCGCCCGGGAGTTCTGCAATCGGTGGAGCGAGGCGGGCCCCACCCACCACATGGCCGCCGCCGTCGGGCGGCACACCGACACGATTTTAAAGGTGGCCAAAATCTTCAACGTGCCGGTGGATATCATTACGAGATAACAGGAGATCATGTGAGAAAGGAAGTCATCCAAATGAAAGTCTTAGATACGGAATTTGCACAGGGCTTTATCCGCATGGCGGACGACGGCTGGCGGCAGGGCTGGCACGAGCGCAACGGCGGCAACCTCTCCTACCGCATGAAGCCGGAGGAGGTGGACGCCGTCCGGGAGGAACTGCACCCCGGGGAATGGAAGCCCATCGGCGCCTCTGTCCCCACCCTGGCGGGGGAATTTTTCCTCGTCACCGGCTCCGGCAAGTATTTCCGCAACGTTTCCATCAAGCCGGAGGACTCCCTCTGCGTCATTGAGCTGGACGGGGACGGCGAGAACTACCGGATCTGCTGGGGGCTGGTGAACGGGGGCCGTCCCACCAGCGAGCTGCCCTCCCATCTGATGAACCACCAGGTGAAGGTGATCGCCACCGGCGGCAGGCACCGGGTGATCTACCACGCCCACCCCGCCAACACCATCGCCCTGACCTTTGTGCTCCCCCTCACCGATGAAGCCTTTACCCGGGAGCTGTGGGAGATGGCCACCGAGTGCCCGGTGGTGTTCCCCTCCGGCATCGGCGTGGTGCCCTGGATGGTGCCCGGCGGCCGGGAGATCGCCGTGGCCACCTCCGAGCTGATGAAGCAGTATGACGTGGCTGTCTGGGCGCACCACGGGATGTTCTGCTCCGGGGAGGACTTTGACCTGACCTTCGGCCTGATGCACACGGTGGAGAAGTCCGCCGAGATCCTGGTGAAGGTGCGCTCCATGGCCCCCGCCAAACGCCAGACCATCCAGCCCGATGAGTTCCGCCGCCTGGCGAAGGACTTCGGCGTAACGCTGCCCGAGAAGTTCCTGTATGAAAAGTAACAGCAGTGAAAACTGTGGATTTTCTGAATCAATCTGAAAGGAGTTCATCATCATGGCAAACCGCATCGTACTCAACACCATCTCCTACCACGGGTCCGGGGCAATTGAGAACATTGTCCCCGAGCTCACCGCCAGAGGCTATCGGAAAGCCTTTGTCTGCTCCGACCCGGATCTGCTGAAGTTCGGCGTCACCGGAAAGGTCACCGGCCTGCTGGACCGCGCCGGCTTCCCCTACGAGATTTACAGCGACATCAAGCCCAACCCCACCATTGAGAACGTTCAGTCCGGCGTGGCCGCGTTTCAGCGGAGCGGCGCCGACTCCATTGTCGCCATCGGCGGAGGCTCCTCGATGGATACGGCAAAGGCCATCGGCATCATCATCGAAAACCCGGAATTTGCGGATGTCCGCTCCCTGGAGGGGGTGGCCCCCACCAAGAAGCACGCCGTCTTTACCATTGCCGTCCCCACCACCGCCGGCACCGCCGCTGAGGTCACCATCAACTATGTCATCACCGATGTGGAGAAAAAGCGGAAGTTCGTCTGCGTGGACACCAACGACATTCCCGAAATCGCCGTGGTAGACCCCGATATGATGTCCACCATGCCCCGGGGCCTCACCGCCGCCACCGGGATGGACGCCCTGACCCATGCCATTGAGGGCTATATCACCAAGGGGGCCTGCGCGATTTCCGATATGTTCCACCTGGAGGCCATCCGGCTCATCTCCCAGCACCTGCGGGGGGCGGTGGAAAACACCCCGGAGGGCCGCGAGGGAATGGCCCTGGGCCAGTATATCGCCGGTATGGGCTTTTCCAATGTGGGCCTCGGCATCGTCCACTCTATGGCCCACGGCCTCTCCGCCCTGTACGACACCCCTCACGGCGTAGCCTGCGCCATCATCCTGCCCACCGGCCTGGAGTATAACCTCCCCGTAGCCGGCAAGCGCTATCGCGCCATCGGCAAGGCCATGGGAGTTCCCGGCATCGACGGCATGAGCGACGGGGACGCGGCCCTGGCCACCATTGCCGCCGTCAAGCAGCTCTCCGCCGATGTGGGGATCCCCGCCGATCTGAAGGGGATTTTAAAGGAGGAGGACGTCCAGTTCCTCTCCGAGTCCGCCTTTGCCGACGCCTGCTGCCCGGGCAATCCCCGGGACACCAGCGTGGAGGAAATCAAGGGGCTCTATCTCGGGCTCCTGTAACGCCGAAGCCCCGGCTTGTCCCCGCTGCCGGAGAATCTGCCCCTTCCCAAAGCCACTGCGAGGAACCGCAGCCTTCGCGGTTCCTCGCCTCTGTTTGCGGATAAGAAAGCTCTGAGCAAATCGGCTAGACCTTCACCCTAAGAGGTTCCCCCGGGGCCAGCGGGAGTTCCCTGTCCCCCAGCCGGAGGACGCCTCCCGGCCGGTTTGTCTCCACCGTCAGCTCCCGGGCTCCCCATTGTACCCGGACCCAGCCGTCCTCCCCGCCAAGGGGAAGGGTGCAGTCCAGGCGGGAGAAAAATTCGGGCCGGGGGCAGAGGACAAACCGGCTGCCCCCCGGCTCCCCCAGCCGCAGCCCGACGAAATACCGGGCCAGCAAATAGATGGGGCTGGCGGACCAGGCGTGGCAAAGGCTCTTGCCGAATTTGTCGCCGTACATATCGTACTGCCGGGAAGGGGGTTCGCCGGGGTCAAAGGTCTCCCAGAAGGTGACGGCCCCTCGATCCAGCATCCCGCCCCAGTAGTCCCGGATGGTTTCCAGCACCGTTGCCAGGCAGCCGCAGTCCCCCAGGGCGTCCAGCTCGTAGAACCGGAAGTAGGGGGTCGTGATGGGAGGAAGCCTGTCGCTGAGAAGGACAGACCGCAAGATCCGCCGCCGCTTCCCTTCATCCGCCACGCCGCAGCGCAGGGCCAGGATATTCGTTTGGCGGGACACATGGCGCCTCCCGGAGGTAAAGGAATCCAGATAGGCGCCCAGATCCTCGTCCCAATAGAACCGGTTGATCAGGGCCAGAAGCTGCTGCCCTTTGGCCCGGTACGCCCGGCTGTCCTCCCGGTTTCCCAGCAGAAGGCTGACCTGGCCCATGGCCTCCCAGCAGGCCGCCAGCAGCATCTGCTCCGCCCCCAGGGGCCCGTCCTTATCCAGATCCGCCCAGTCGATAAAGGTCCAGTCCCGCTCCTTCCCGATCAGGAAGCCATGCTCCTCTCTGCGGCCCTCGCAGAAGGCCATCAGGGTTTTCATTTTGGGGTAGATCCGGGCGAGAAATCCCCGATCCCGATAGGTGTCATAGTGGGCCTTGACGCCCAGAACCCAGAGGAGGGAGTAATCCACAATGGTGTTGATGTGGGTGGTCATGGGGTCGTTGCCCCGGAGGGCCAGCAGGGTGCGCTGTTCGATGTCCGGGTCCCCCAGCAGATAGCGGCTGACGAAAAGGCTCTGATAGGCGTCGCCGGACCAGATCCACCGGTCCCGCTTGACGCCGTCCAGGAAAAACACGTCGCTGCACAGGCGGAAGGTGTGCTCCGCCACCGCCCAGATGCGGTTGATCCGGGGATCGTCACAGGTGAATTTCGCCCGGGCCGGGAAATCCACAAATTGGTGGATCGCGGTGAGCTCCACCGCCGGGCCGGGGATAAACGCGTAGCGCACCGCGCAGCGGGGGCATCTGCCGGTCTGGGGGTCTGGCTGCCAACTGTAATAGCAGTGCCGCAAATCCAGGGCTTCCTCCCTGGATTCCCCGCAGAACACGGTCATACCGGAAAGCCGTTCCCCCCGGCACCCAACCTGGAGGGCCGCCGTCAGCTCGGTTTCAAACTCATACAAAACGCCCCCGTTCAGGCACTCCGTCTTTACGGGGAGATAAACCCTCTCGTGGTAGACCCAGACTGCGGGGTCCTGCCCCGGCTCCGTGTAATACCGGTTATACCCGGCGGGCACCGGGGGACGGTCATAGTCCTCCGCCCACCAGCCCCCGTCGGAGCGGATCGCGTCCCCCTCGATGTAAACGCAGGGCGGCGCCTCGATCCGCCCCACATGGATCACGACGGTGACTTTCCCGGGGCCGCAGGAGATTGGCTCCCCAAAGAGGTGCTTTTCCCCGTTCACCCGGACAAAGCCAACCCCCTTGGCGAAAACCCGGAAGGCGGCGGCCCGGGCCAGCTCATACTCCCGCCAGAACACGACCCGGTTCCGGAATCCCTCGCTCTTCCAGAAAGCGGGCCAGCCAAAGCCCCGCTCTACCCGGCTGAAATTCTGCCTGAGAGCGTGATATAGCTCAAAATCCCCCGGATACCAAAGCCAATAGCAATTTGACATTTGAATCACTTCCAGATCTATTTATCGTGTGTTATCATAGCATAGGGAAAAGAAAAAAACCAGAGGATATTGCAATGAACCGCTGCCCATGGAGCGGAAAGGGATGGTTTCTATATGGCACTGATTTCAATCATTCAGGATTTTCACCCGATGAACAACACAAGGCTGCTGGATCGGGCAGCAGAGCTCGTCCCGCCCCTCCGCCGCGGGGAGGTGGAGCCCGTTGGCGGCTTTCGGCTGCTGGCCAGGTACAGTCCGGAGCGGGAGACGCTTGACTTGGGGCAGCTTTCCCGCCTGCCCCTGGGCAGGGGGCAGAACCTGTGCCTGGATTTCGGCGCCCACCATGTGGGCTATCTCACCCTGGAGCTGTCCTCCACCGGCAGCCATCCCGACGCCCCGGCCTATCTCAAGCTGAAATTCGCGGAGACCCTGAAGGAGCTCAGCGAAAATTCCGATGACTACGACGGCTGGGTCTCCCGGAGCTGGATTCAGGAGGAGTATCTCCATGTGGATCAGCTTCCCGCCAAGGTGGAGCTGCCCCGCCGGTATGCCTTCCGATACCTTAAAATCACCGTGGAGGACACCTCGCCGAAATACCGGCTGATCCTCCGCCAGGCCAGGGTCCAGACCGTGACCTCCGCCGATTACGGGGCCCTCCGGCCCGCAGACTTCGGAGATCCCATGCTGAACCGCATCTACGAGGTCAGCCTGCGCACCCTGGCCAACTGTATGCAGGAGGTCTTTGAGGACGGGCCGAAGCGGGACCGCAGGCTTTGGATGGGGGACTTCCGGCTTCAGGCGCTGACGAACTATGTGGGCTTCCGAAACTACGAACTGGTCAAGCGCTGCCTGTACCTGTTCGGCGGCAGCCGCTTCCCGGACGGCAGGGTCAGCGCCTGCCTGTTCACCTCTCCCTCCCCCGCGGCGGACGACACCTATCTGTTCGACTACGCCATGTTCTATGTGGCCGCGCTGGAGGAATATCTGCGGGAGACCGGGGACGAGGAGGCCCTCAACGACCTTTACGGCGTGGCCATGGAGCAGGTGGAGCTTGCCCTCCGCCAATGCAGCGGGGATCTGGTCACCCGGCAGATGGCGGAGGACACCTTTGTGGACTGGGCCGAGGGCCTGGACAAGACCGCCTGCGCCCAGGGGGTGCTGATCGACGCCCTGGGCTATGCCCGATGCCTTGCCCGCCGCAAGCAGGACCGGGCCCGGGACGCCTGGCTGCTGGAGCGGGCGGAGAAGATGAAGGCTGCGGCGAGGGCCCGGTTCTGGGACGAAAAGAAGCGCTGCTTTGTCTCCAACGGGCAGATTTCCATCGCCAGTCAGATCTGGATGGTGCTGGCGGACGTGACCCGCCCCGACGAGGCGGCGGAGCTGATGGGCCGGGCGGAGGAGTTTCTGGACGCCTATCCCATGACCACCCCCTATATGCACCATTACTATGTGATGGCGCTGCTCCGGGCGGGGCTGCGCCGCCAGGCCCTGGAGCATCTCAAGTCCTACTGGGGCAGCATGATCGAGGCGGGGGCGGACACCTTTTGGGAATCCTGGGACCCCGCCAATCCGGACGCCTCCCCCTACGGCGGCAGCGTGATCAACAGCTATTGCCACGCCTGGAGCTGCACTCCGGCCTATATCCTGTCCAGATACCTGCTGCCGGATTCGGGCGCGCCGGATTTGGGCACTATCACGATTTAGGCCGCTGAATCTCAGAAGTATTTTGAACAATTCGCCTGACAATTCGCGCTAAAAAATCGACATTTACCGTTCACCGGGGTTATCTTATGCAGTAGTATGCTATATTTATGGCAGACTACTGCGATTTTTTTGTCACTTTTGTCACAATCGTTACAACTGCCGCAAAAATCAAAGGAGGAAAGAGAATGAAAACAAGACAGGCACTGAATCCCTATCTGCCCAGCTGGGAATATGTGCCGGATGCGGAGCCCCATGTGGTGGACGGCCGGGTTTATATCTACGGCTCACACGACGTGTTCGACGGCATCAATTTCTGTCTGGGCGACTATGTCTGCTGGTCAGCGCCGGTGGACGACCTGGGCAACTGGAGCTATCACGGCTGCATCTACAAGCGGGAGCAGGACCCGGCGGCCCCCAAGAACCGCATCACCAACGGCCTTGCCGCGCCGGACATGGTGGTGGGCCCCGACGGAAGGTATTACCTGTACTATTTCATGGGCGGGACAAAGATGATCTCGGTGGCCGTCTGCGACGAGCCTGCGGGAAAATACCAGTTCTACGGCTATGTGAAGTACAAGGACGGCACCCCCATCGGCAAGCGCGGCGAGCCCTTCCAGTTTGACCCCGGCTGCCTCAAGGACGACGACGGGCGGCTGTACCTCTACACCGGCTTTGCCTTCGGGGGCAACCCCATCCTGCTGGACGGCTCCAAGCCCACCACCGATGGCCCCATGTGGTTTGAGATCGACACCGGCGATATGCTCACCGTCATTTCCGGGGACGAACTGCACTACATCGGCGTCCTCACCGGGGAGAAGGCCAAGGGCACCCCATACGAGGAGCAGCCCTTCGGCGAGGCCAGCTCCATGCGGAAGTTCGGGGACAAATACTACTTTATTTACAGTTCCCTCAACAGCCACAACCTGTGCTACGCCGTCAGCGACAAGCCCACCGAGGGCTTTACTTACGGCGGCATCCTGGTCAGCTGCGGCGACATCGGCCTGCCCGGTGTGCCGGACGTTCAGCACGCCCGTATGTGTACCGGCAACACCCACGGCAGCCTGATCGAAATCGGCGGCAGGTACTACATCTTCTATCACCGCCATTCCAACCGCAAGCAGTCCTCCCGCCAGGCTTGCGCCGAGGAGATCCGCTTTGAGGACGGCAAGTTCTATCAGGCGGAGATGACCTCCTGCGGGCTGAACGGCGGCCCCCTTTCCGGCAAGGGGATCATCCCGGCCTACTGCGCCTGCAACGTGTACGGCAGGAACGGCACCCGCTTCCTCAGTATGCTCAAGCACCGGAAGGGCGCTGATCCCTTCCTCACCCAAAAGGGCAGGGATCGGGAAACCGGGCCGGATCAGTACGTTTCCAACTTCTGCACGGGCTGCACCGTGGGATTCAAGTATATCGACCTGCGGGAAACGAAAAAGATCCGGGTCAACCTCCAGGGCTACGGCGATGGCTGCAATGTGGTGATCCGCCGCCAGGAAAAGGGCGATGTGATCTGCCGCATCCCGGTGGCAACCTGCACGACAGGCCAGTCCTTCGAGGGCCAGCTCCCCGCCGGCCTGGGAGAGCGGGAGGCACTCTACTTCAGCGTGGAAGGAAAAGGCGGAACCTTTGACTTCCTTTCCTTTGAGTTGGAATAATTGACAGCGTACCTAACCCGGCGGCCCTATGGTTTCCGGGAATAAATAGGAATGTTCTGAGCTGACCGACCAGGGCGGTTCGCGGGAGTTTTCGCATCGGAAAGCCGGGGAATCCTTTGTGTCGTTCCAGGCGATTCCGGGGGAAAGCACCGCAGGCGTCGGCGCCGCGTTTGCTCAGAGGTTCCAGAGGTAGAAAAGAAGGAGGTAAACCATGAAAAAAGGACTCATGCGCGGACTGGCCGCAGTAACGGCTTCTCTGTGCGCAATCTTCGTAGTGGCAACGCCCTACGCGCAAACCCGCTCCGCATTTATCAATTCCCGTTTGGGAACCTCCAGTGTCCAGGTGGAAGAGACTGGAGACGGCACGGAAAACACCTTCCACTACACATCTGAATTCAGTTCCCTGACTGAGCTGGTCGCCGCCAAGGTGGATCTGGCGACCCAGATCGCGGCAGAGGGCTGCGTCCTGCTGAAAAACGAAAACCAGGCCCTGCCCATGGATTCCGGCAGCGAAGGCGTCACCCTCTGGGGCCACAACTCCCTGTTCCTGGCCCTGGGCGGCATGATCGGCTCCACCGCCTCCGCTGCGGAAGGGCAGGAAAGCGTTGACCTGATCACCGCCCTGACCTCCCGGGGCTTCAGCCTGAATCAGGACATGATCGCGCTGTACGGCAGCGACGAAGCCTCTGCCTACACCCGCACCACATTCTTCCCCGGCGCCGGGCTGATCCCCTCCTTTACGGCCACCTGGGAACTGCCGGCGGTCTACATGGTGGGTGAAATCCCCTCGACCCTGTACACCGACGACGTCCTGGCCTCCGCAGACGGCACCGCCGCCGTGGTGGTCATCACCAGAGACAGCTCCGAGGCAGCGGACTACGAACCCACGATGTTCAACGGCACCGAGGGTGACTCCTTTGAGCGGCCCCTGGCCCTGTCCCAGTATGAAAAGGAGATGCTGGAGCTGGCCAAGGCCCACAGCACCAAGGTGATCGTGCTCATCAACGCCGACAACGCCCTGGAGCTGGAGGATCTGAAAAACGACCCGGACATTGACGCCATCCTTTGGGTGGGCGCTCCCGGCGTCTACGGCTTCTACGGCGTGGCCGACGTGCTGGCGGGCAACGCCAACCCCTCCGGCCATCTGGTGGACACCTATGCGGTGAACTCCACCTCCTCCCCCGCCATGACCAACTTCGGTCTGTATATGTACACCAACAACTCCCAGGACGGCACCGGCACCCTGCTGACCACCGACGACAAGTCGGACTGGTATGTGGTGGAATCCGAGGGCATCTATCAGGGCTATAAGTATTATGAGACCCGGTATGAGGACCAGATCCTGGGCCAGGGCAACGCCTCCGCCACGGAGGGCTCCTCCAGCGGGGCTGCCTGGGATTACGCCAACGAAGTCTCCTATCCCTTCGGCTATGGCCTGTCCTACACCACCTTTGAGCAGACCCTGGACGCCATCGACGTGGCAGTGGGCAGCATCGGCTCCGCCACCGTCACCGTCACCAACACCGGCGACGTGGCAGGCAAGAGCGTGGTAGAGCTGTTCGTCCAGACCCCCTACACCTCGGGCGGCCTGGAGAAGTCGGCCATCCAACTGGTGGGCTTTACCAAGACCAGCGAGCTGGCCCCCGGCGCCAGCGAGACTGTGACGGTGGAGATTGACCCCGCCCTCTTCGCCAGCTATGACGAGACGGCGGTCAAGGCAGACGGCACCCAGGGCGCCTGGACGCTGGAGGCCGGCGACTACTACTTCGCCATCGGCAACGGCGCCCATGAAGCGCTGAACAACGTACTGGCCAACAAGACCGGCTCCGCCGAGGGCCTGATCAGCGTCAACGCCGGGGAGGAAATCAACGGCGAAAACGCCATGGTCTGGACTCTGGATGCCACCGACATCGAGACTTATTCCGTCAACGTGCAGAACGCGCTGCAAAACGCCAACCTGAACAATCTGATCGAGGGCTCCGTGGAATACACCACCCGGGACGACTGGTCCAAGGGCTGGGAGACCGTGGAATCCATCACCCCGACGGAGGAGATGATGGTGGGCCTGACCAACAGCAACTACTCCCTGACCGAAAACGGCGAGGGCGTCACCTGGGGCGCGGACAACGGCCTGACCTTTGTCAGCATGATCGAAACCGACGACAGCGGCAATATCATCGGCATCGCGGACTTTGACGACCCCATGTGGGAGAGCCTGGTGGAGCAGATCACCCTGGACGAGGCCATTCAGTTTATCGAGTGGGGCGCCGACGACCTGGAGAACATCAACTCCGTCCTGCTGCCCAGAACCTATATGAACGACGGCCCCGTGGGCTTCGCCTTTGACCAGGTGGCCGGCTACAAGACCCGCTGGACCTCCAGCGATACCTCCTACCCCACCTATGTCTCCGGCAGTGAGGAAGAGGCGGGCTACTCCATGGCAACCATGCCCACCGAGCCCGTTGTGGCGTCTACCTACAACCTGGAGCTGGTGGAGCGGGAAGGCCAGCTGATGGCTGAGGATGGCCTGTACTCCAACGAGAGCGTCATCATCGCCCCGGGCCTGAACCTCCACAGAACCCCCTACTGCGCCCGGAACCATGAGTATTATTCCGAGGACTCCGTCCTGACCAACCTGATGGGCAAGAGCTTCTGCACGGGCACCTCCTCCAAGGGCCTGGTGGCCCAGGTTAAGCATCTGGCCTTCAACCATCAGGAGCTGAACCGCTCCGGCCTCTCCACCTTCTTCACCGAGCAGGCGGGCCGTGAGAACGAACTGCGGTGCTTCCAGGGCGCCATGTCTGAGAACCTGACCGGCTCCGTTATGACCGCCTTCAACCGGATCGGCACCGTCTACGCCGGCGCCCACAGCGGCCTGGTGGAGCAGATCGCCCGGAACGAGTGGGGCTTCAAGGGCGGCATGGTCACCGACATGGTGAACGGCTCCATGTACATGAACTGGCTGGATACCGTTGCTGCCGGCGGCGGCATCATGCTGGGCACCTCCGCCAACTGGGAGGGCACCACCCTGGGCACCATGGAGGCGGCCAAGGAGCAGATCTCCAAGGACACCGCGTTCCAGCAGAAGATGCAGTACAGCCTGAAAACCTGGCTGTATGCCCTGGCCCAGTCCAACGTCACCAACGGGCTGAGCGCAACCTCTAAGATCGTCACCGTCCATCCCTGGTGGGAGATGTGCCTGTTCGCAGGCGAGGCAGCCTTTGGGGTGCTGGCAGTGGTGTTCACCGGCCTTGCGTTCTACGCGGGGCGGAAAAGTCGCAAGGGAGGTATTAAATCATGAGTAAATCCAAAGTAAAGCTGAGCGCAGGGTTCTTTATCTCCTGCCTGGCAATCATCGTCAGCATTGTGGGCCTGGCCCTCTACGGAAAGGCTTACAACACGTCCCAGCAGGCTTACACCCTTCTGATCGCCGCCGTGGTGGTGGAAGTTCTGTCCACCGCAGGCGCCCTGAAGTTCCCCAAGGTGTTCAACTGGGGCGCGCCCATCGCCGGGCTGCTGGCTGCCGCCGGTCTGGTGTACAGCGCCACTGTCATGGTAGACCCCATCGGCTATGTGGTCTCCGGCCTGTATGAATCCAGCACCCTGTCCGGGTTTATCACCTTCGCGGTGGTGGCCGGCGTGGGCTGGCTGCTCTACCTGGTGGCCAGCTTCACGGGCCTGGCAAAGGAAAACTAAACCTCTGTCCCCGATGAGCTTGCTTTTCTAAGGAAACTCTGATTAAATCGGCAAGAGTTGGCGGCGAGGGATTTTTCGTCAGAAAAAGGCGCGAAAACGCAGGAATACTTTGTGTATTTCCAGTTTGAGCAACGCATTTCTGGCGGAAAAGAGCCGCCGCCCGGCCGCAGACGATTAAATCAGAGTTTCCCTAAGT